>CAXTOI010000049.1:0-12798 GCA_964245645.1 uncultured Novosphingobium sp.
GCTGGCCGGCCCGCCCCGCGCCCAGGCGGGCCGCCCCCCCCAGCCGCGCCCCGCCCCCCCTGTGCAGGGCCCAGGGGGGGGGCGATCGCGGCCGCGTGCGTCACCGTTTCCGACATCCCGAGCAAACCGGTATCGGCATAGCCGAACAGCGAAGCCGCGGTGGAATAACTCCCTACGTAAGCCGCCTCAAATCCGGCGCGCTCCACCAGCATCGCGCTGATCGGGTCATGTGCGCCGGGGATGACGAGCATGCGGCCAGTCGCCAGCCGGGCCCGAAGCATCGCGCGCAGCCGCCTGGCTTTTGCCGAACGCGATTCCCCGGTGGCCGCAGTCATCACGCCGGACTTTCGACGGGGCCCTCGGCACTCCATCGCTCGCGCAAGGCGTTCATGAACATGCGGCGATCACTCCCCACGACATGAATACGCACGCCGCTTTCCAGCCAGACCGCCTTTTCCGCCGCTACACCCGACGCCGTGGGAGAGAATAGCGAAGCGACGACCTCGACCCCTGCCGCACGCGCGGCGCTGGTGACACGGGCCAGCCGGGCTGCAACCCGCGGATGGCGCGGTTCCCCCGGATAGCCCATTTCATGGGCCAGGTCGTAAGGCCCCAGCATCAGCGCTCCAATCCCCGGCACCGCTACGATCTCGTCGATCGCGTCGATCGCGGCCTCGGTTTCGATGATCAGCCAAGCCATGACCGTGTCGTTGGACCAGCGGACGTGGGCGGGCCAGTCCTGGGCCTGGTGCCAGGTCGCACGCGATCCCGGACAGGCGCCCCGGGTTCCATCGTCACCATTCTCGCGGTAACGGACGGCCGACACGATCGCGGCCGCTTCCTTCGCGCTGGACACACCTGGCACCACAACCCCTAGCGCGCCAGCGTCGAGTACGCGCATGATAAAGCTGCGGTCCTGCGATGGAACCCTGACCAGCGCGGTTAGCCCAACGGCTTCCGCGCCCCGGATCATCTCCACCAGACGGTCGAACCCGATCGAGCCATGCTCACAGTCGATGTAAACGAAATCAAAACCGGCGGCACCGACCATCTCCACGATTTCCGGCGACGCCAGTTGCACCGCAACGCCCGTCGCACAATTGCGCGCCGACAAGCCGGCGTGCACCTTGTTTTTCCGTCGATCCATCATGTCTATCCGTTTATTTAATATCGGAGCATAGCTTGAATGCATGCCGTTACAAAGACGCATGAGCTGGAATGATGAGGGACTGAGAAATGCCGAAGATAGGGTTCATCGGCCTGGGCGATATCGGCCTGCCGATTGCGCAGCGCATCCTTGGCGCAGGTTTCGACCTCCGCGTGTGGAACAGATCTCCGGACAAGGCGCTGGCCATAGCTGCACAGGGTGCCGAGGTTGCGCCTTCGGCGGCAGATCTCGGAGAGCATTGCGACATCGTCTGCACCTGCGTGATGGGTTCGGATTCGGTAGAGGCAGTGGTGTTCGGCACCGACGGCATCGTGGCCCGGCCAAAGCGGGTGCGGCTGATTATCGACAATTCAACGATCGACCCGGGGCAGGCGGCAGAGTTCGCCGTGCGACTGCGAAGCTTGGGGATCGGTTTTGTCGATGCTCCCGTTTCCGGTGCCGCAGTCGGCGCCCGTAACGGTACCCTGACGGTCATGGCGGGGGGCGAAGCGGCGGATATCGAGGCCGCCCGGGCGGTGATCATGACCTATGCGAAACGGCTGAACCATGTCGGCCCGTCAGGATCGGGCCAGGCTGCAAAGGCGTGCAATCAGATCATCAATTTCGTCACGATTTCCGCCATTGCCGAAGCGTTCAACCTCGCTCGAGAATTCGGCATCGATGTTACCCGTCTGCCGGAGATCCTGCGCGGTGGCTTCGCGGATTCGAACTTGATGCGCGAATATGCGCGCTCCACCGAAGCAGGGGAAAGCGGCGGCATCACCGATTTGATCAATGGCCTGATGGCGTCTTACGGCGGTCATGCCGACCCCGCCTTCGCCGCCCAGCCGGGACGGTTGCTGAAAGACGTGAACATTGCCCTCAATCTGGGGCAAAAAACCCGCTGCCCGCTTCCCCTGACCGGGGCCCTCGGTTCCGTTCTGCATTTGCTGCATGCATCGGCCGGAACGGAGCTCGTACCACCCGTCGCCTAGCGATCGTCCTGCACAAGTGCAGCGGCGGTCGCCCGCTCGTTCGCCTGAAATGCCTGCGATGCCTGGTAGATGGTGAGCGACGGATCGAACGACTGGTTTTCCGCCAACCGCATGATCTGTACGATCGACCACCCCATAAAGCCCGATTGTGCCGCTCTGATGTCAGCCTCGCTCGGGCCGGGACCCAGTTCATCCAGATCGAGCTTGAGCCCACGCTGGTTGGTCGGCAGTTCGTCGATTTCATGCGCAAGCAGCTTGCGCACCGCGTCTGGATCGACGCACAATGGCTTGGCAACCCCGATCATGTGCAGCAAATCGGCGTTCAGCGCTTCCTCCATGGCTTCGCGCGAACGAAATCCGCCAGTCACCATCAGCGGCAGCTTCTTCAGCACGGCCCGCACCTGCTGCGCATATTCCATGAAATATGCCTCCCGATATAGGGTGCTTTCGCGCGGGGCATCGTCCGCCTGGTTGTTGCCGCTCATTTTCTGGGCTTCATAGGTCCCACCCGATATTTCGAGCAGATCGATCCCGGCGGCTTCCAGCCACTGCACCACCTGGCAGCATTCTTCGGGTGCGAAGCCGCCTTGTTCGAAGTCGGAAGAATTGAGTTTTACGGCAATTGGAAAGTCGGTGCCAACAGCTTCGCGGACGCGAGCGACAACCGCCAGCAGCAGTCGCGCGCGATTTTCCAGCGAACCGCCCCATTGATCGTCTCGTCGGTTGACCCGCGCGCTGAGAAACTGCGACAGCAGGTAGCCATGCGCGCTATGGATCTGGACGCCGGTGAATCCGGTCGCCTGTGCCGTGGCCGCCGCCCGACCAAAACGCTCGATCACATCGCCTATCTCTTCCTGCGTGATCGCCCGTGGCGGCACATAGGCCGGCGAGGCGAGTGGCACTGCAGACGGGGCAAGCGGCTCAGGGTTGATGAGTGCCGGCGATTGCCGCCCGGGATGATTGATCTGCATCCACAGATGGTTGCCGCCGGAGGTGCCCGCCGCAGCATAAGCGCGCAACGCCGCGAAGCCTTCGCTCGCATGGATCGCCACATTGCCGGGCCGTTCAAGATGGCGCCGGTCGATCGCCACGTTGCCGGTGATCAGCAACCCCGCGCCGCCCTGCGACCAGCGTGAATAGAGCCGCTCATATCGCTCGGTCGCGTGGTTATGCGGGTCCGCCAGGCCTTCGGTCATCGCGGCCTTGGCGATGCGATTGCGCAGCACCGCACCGCAGGGCAAGGTCAGCGGTTGAGCAAGCAGGTCCACGCATCATTCCTTTGCAAATTGCTTGCCGTTTTAGAAAACGGGCTCGTCCAGCCGATACACTCTGCGGGCCGTGCCGGAGAACAGCGCGGTTTTTTCATCGGCGCTTGCCCCCGCCGCGATCCGTTTGAAGGCGTTCCACACCGTCCCGAAATCGCCCGAGGCTCGGTCGATCGGAAAATTGCTTTCGAACATGCAGCGGTCGGCGCCGAAGGCTTCGATGCAGGTTTCGATGTAAGGGCTCCATTGCTCGGCGAGCTGCAGCGAGCTGTGGCGTGGATAAGCCAGGCAGCTGGCAAAACCGGACAGCGGCATACCCAATCCACCCAGCTTGATCGTCACATTCGGCAGCTTGGCCAGTTCGCGAATGTTGGATCGCCACAAGGGAAAGCGACTCTCGCGCGTTCCCGCGTAGGGACCCATGCCCAGTGGCGAACCTGTGTGATCGAGGATGATCGATGTCCCGGGAAAGGCGCGCGCGAGTTCGATCGCGTCGGCAAGCTGGGTTTCGAGCACCCAGACGTCGAACGACAGGCCAAGCGGCGCAAGCCGCGCAAAGCCTTCCTTGAACGCATCGCTCCGGTAATAGCCCTCGGCGTCCCGCGTGATGCCGCCCAGCACCGAGCGATCGGCATCCCACTGCCCACCCTGCCGCACACCCTTGAAGCGGCCATTGCCTGCCCGGATATGCGCTTCCAGCAGATCCTGGACGCGGTCTCCCGCGATCATGTCGGCATAGCCCACGATGCCTGCGCAAATCCGTGTCGGGCCGTAAATCCCGCTGGCGCTGAGCGCAGCCTGGCCGTTGACGAACTCGGTCTCGCCCACCGGGGCAAGCCAGGGCGGCAAATCGGCGTTGAATGCGGAGTGCGCTTGTACGAAGACCGACGACTGCACGTTGTGACCCATGCTGATATCGGCGAGATACTGCTCGATCAGATAGACGGGTGTGTTTAGCGCGATGATGTCGAATGCCGACAATCCCTCTTCGCCCAGCCGCCGTCCGGCGAGAACTGAAATACTTTTGGCCCACAAGTGATGATGGGGATCGACGATCGGAATATCCGGCTCGAGCGCCGCTTCCAGCGGAGCGTGATGGTCCAGCGGATTGGGTGAGTCAGACGAGGCAAACATTCCAGGTTCTCCCGCAGCCAGGGTCGTTTTCAGCCCGCCGAAAGCAGGTTGATACCGCCGCAAACCCGAATATTTTCGCCGGTGACATAAGCGGCATTTTCGCTCACGAGAAATTCGACCACCCCGGCGACATCTTCCGAAGTCCCCAGCCGTCCCAGCGGATAATGGGCGCCCTGGCCCGGCGTTCCCAACTTGCGCTGCGCGGCGCTGGCGATGATCCGCGGGGTTTCGATGATCCCTGGGGAGATGCAGTTGACCCGAATTCCCTGCGGCCCCAATTCGACGGCCAAGCTATGCGTGAAGCGCAATATTGCAGCTTTCGTCGCGGCATAAACCGCCAACTTGGCGGAAGCGGGGGTCAAATCGACGCTGACGCTGGCCAGATTGACGATCGTGCCGCCCTGCTGACGCAGATAGGGAATGGCGGCCTGGCTGCAATTGACCATGCTGAAGAAATTGGCGTCGAACAGCTTTTTCGAATCGGCCAGCGGCATTTCCGACGGAGCACTACGATCGGCAGGCGTGACAGCGCCGCCGGCGTTGTTGATCAGGATATCGATGCGGCCAAGTTGCGCGGCGATTTCTGCCATGGCTGCCAGGCTATGGCTCTCGTCAGCCAGATCGCCCTCGACACCTATGCTGCGGCGACCCATGGCGCGGATTTCATCCATTACCGACGCCGCTGCGAGCTTTTCGTCGTAGCGCGCAGCGACATTCAGATCGATGTCGAGAATGGCGACGTCGGCGCCCAGCCTCGCCAGGCGATGCGCGAAGGCGCGCCCCATGCCCCCGGCCCCCCCGGTAACTACCGCCACTTTGCCGGTCAGCATTGTCATTCGACTTCTCCTGTATCGCCAGGCAACCGCCATGATCGGTTCGCCACGGGCATGCGCATCGGCATCGGCATCGTCTTCAATGAGCAGATCGGGCCGGACCCGGGGCAGCCCCTGGTTGCGGCGCGCTCATGATCTAAAGGCTGTCGACCATGAATTGCCCGGCGATCTTGCGGCGAAAGGCATAGGCCGACTGGATGGGGTTATAATATTCCCTGCAATGCGCGATCCTGTGCCCCGCGAAATCAATGCGCATTACGTAGCGGTTGCGATAATCGCGCCGTCGGCCATCGTCAGGTGGCCACGCCATTCGAGGAAAACCCTCGAACCATCTGCACTTACGGTCATGTCTGTCTCGGTCCAGCCATGGCTCTGGCCTTCGGCCCGGAAGGCGATGGCCCAGAATTGCAGCACGTCTTCGACACCGCGATAGACGCGATAAGATGCCACATCGGTCTTGCCGGATTCGTTGAACGGAATTTCGATGACGATATCCTCGGTGAATACCGCGCGCAGGGCCTCCAGATCCTTGGCACGGAGCGCCCGGAAATAGTCCTTGAGCACGATTCTCGACCGGTCCCGGCTGGCCGGCGAATCTTCCGGATGCCGATAGCTGTCGATCAGATCATCGATGTCGCTGAGTGTGGCCGTCACGGCAGCTCTTCCCGTTTGAAAGCCGGAAAGACGGCGGCGAATTTGTGGTTGATTTCGCGGCCCTCCGGACTGACGAAAGCGACCGACGCGCCGCCGCACACATAAAGCACCTGGCCGGTGACGAAGCGGGCCTGGTCCGAGACGAAATAGGCAACGCTGTGGGCGACATCTTCACCTTCGCCCACGAAGCCAACTGGAACACCGTTTGTAAGGCTTCGCCAGGCGGGCGACCCTTCGGGATTTGAATCGCGGAACAACGATGTGTTAATGGGGCCGGGCGCGACCGCATTGACGGTTATCCCGTCTCCTCCCAATTCCAGCGCCATCGTCCGAACAATACCCGACAAAGCGGCCTTGCTACCCGCATAAGCGACCCGCCCTTCCTTGCCGAGCGCCGCACGACTGCTGATCGCGACAATCCGTCCGACCCCGGCTTCGCGCATTATCGGGATGACCACCTGCGCTATGGCGACGAACGATACGGCGTTGACCGCATACAGCCTCGCCATTTCGGACATGGGTATATTATCGGAACGGCCGTCATAGAAGATCCCGGCATTATGGACGAAGCGCGTCACATTCCTGTCACCGATCGCGTCCTTAAGCGCAGCCGCGGCGGAGTCGGGATCTTCCAGGTTGGTAGGTACGAACTCCGTGTATTGATCATGCTCGGGCGGCTGGCGCGATGTTACCATCACCTTGTAGCCATCCGCAATCATTCGCGCAGCGATCGCGGCGCCGATGTTGCGGCTCCCCCCGGTGATCAGCGCCCATTCCGTCATGATTGCAATCTCCCACAAGCTCTGTTTCGCTTTGCCGAAATGTGTTGGCGGCGAGTTATGCGATCATTTAACAAAATTTGCGCCAGACGCAAGACAAGCTCGCTCTGGCGCGATGCGGAGGTCGAGTCTATCCGGGCGTTGCGCCTTGATGCCTGCATAGTTAAGTGCTGGTCTAACTCTGGATGCCAAGCCGTATGCCCGCAGGAGATTCGCCGCTTATGATGCCAATTTCACCATTGTGCGGCCTCGCTGGGAGCGAGCAATTCGCCCTGCTCGCAGAAATTGTGGCCGCTCGTCACAGCTGCCGTGCCTTCAAAACAACGCCGGTTCCTCTATGTCATATCGAGGAGATCGTCCGGGTCGCGGGGCGCACGGCATCGGGCTGCAATGCGCAACCGTGGCATGTCGTCGTCACACGGGGTGCCGCTACGGACGAATTCCGCAATGCATTGATGCAGGAGGAAACGCGGCATCCTGGCGGCGGGCCGGATTATGACTGACCCCTTGCGTTCAACGGCGTTTACAAAGCCCGCAGACGCGAATGCGGGGAACAACTCTATGCTTCGGTGGGTATCAGCGTGGGAGACCGCAAAAAAGCCGATGCGCAGGCTTTCGAAAATTTTCGTTTATTCGGCGCTCCGCATGTCGCCATCGTCAGCATTGACGCCGACATGGAAACCTACGGTGCGGTCGATGGCGGGGCGTTTGTGACGATTTTCATGCTGGCGGCGCAGGCGCTCGGCATTTCGACCGTACCGCAGGCGGCATTGGCGCTGCACGCCTCGTTTACCCGCAGATGGTTCGGCCTGTCGGACAATCGCAAGATCCTGTGCGGGATTTCCTTCGGCTATTCCGATCACGCGCATTCGGTGAACGGGTTCCGTACCACGCGCGCGCCATTGAACGAGATACTGACGATCCATGACTGGGGGCCATCGGACCAGCCTGCCTGATGACATTGACCTACTTCGGCCCCTCCCCGGACATGTTTGGCTGGCCTGTCCAAGCGGTCGTGCCTCCATCGACGATCAGCATCGTCCCGGTGATGTAGGAGGCGTCGTCCGACGCCAGGAACGCAATTGCACGTGCAATCTCGACGGCCTGCCCAAGGCGTCCCATCGGAATCGACTTGGTGAAAGCCTCCAAAACCTGCGGCATCTGATTAAGAATGGCGGTGGCCGGGGTATCGATGAGACCGGGACAAACTGCGTTCACGCGAATGTGGTCTTTTGCGTAATCGATGCCCATGTTGCGCGTCAGGTTGATCACCCCCGCCTTGGCCGTGTTGTAACAAGCGGTTCCGTAATCGCCGGCCACGCCAGAAATCGAGGCGACGTTGACGATCGCCCCTCCCCCGCGCGCGATCATGCCGGGAATGACCGACCGACTGCCCCAGAACACCGAATGGAGCGTTATATTCATCACCCGCAGCCAATCCTCCGGAGAAACATCAGCGACCTTGCCCATAATGCCGGTCGCGACGTTGTTGACAAGGATATCGACAGATCCAAATCTCTGGGTGACGGCCTCGACCAGCTTCGCAAAACCCTCAGCACTGCCGACGTTGGCGTTCAGATACATCGCGCTGTCGGGCGGCAGCGTATCGCGCACGGCGGCACCCTTCTCATCGTCAATATCTGCGATACAGACATTGGCTCCTTCAAGCGCGAACAGTTGCGCCGTAGCTGCGCCGATGCCGGAGGCGCCCCCGGTGACAATCACCGTTCGGCCGGCGAAGCGCTGCGACGGTGCGGCAATCGAAACGTCATTTCCTGATAAATTTGGCAATTACACTTCCTTTGATAATCAAGCTGATCACCGTTCGCCACTTGTGTGACAGCGGCGCATTTCGGAACAGCTTTTGAAGATGCCAGTTGCGCCCCGTGATGTGAAACGGCGCAATTCCCGATTAGTTGGATCGCCCCGGCTCCTGCACCTGCCAACGCAAAGGAAGTTCATCGAGGGTCGCGACAATCCCGTTCTTGAAGGTCACGGCTTGCGTATGAAGTTCAAAATGGGGAATGCGTTTGAGCCATTCCTCCAACGCGATGTGAAATTCCGAACGCGCCAGGGGTGCGCCTGGGCAACGATGCTGCCCCTGGCCGAAGGTGTGGTGCGAGATGGCTTGCCGCTCGAAATTCATGTCGAGCGGATCGGGAAATAGGGTCTCGTCGAAATTCAACAGCGGGGTCGGGGCAACGACGATATCGTCCCGGTGCAAATGCACGCCGTAAAAATCGAGGTCGTATTGAACCGAGCGACCCACGGTGGCCAGGGGGAACCGCCGGATCATTTCAGCCGAAGCCGTTCGGATCAGCGAAGGATTATCGAGCAAGCGCTGGCGTTGCTCGGGGTGCCGCGCGAGATAAAACATTGCGAAACCCAGCAGCGCAGCGGTCGTATCCAGGCCCGCGCCGACGAACTGGATTACCAGCCCCAGCCCGTCCTCACTGCTGATCGGGACGCCGTGGATCCTGCCGTTTACGATCGCGCTGATCACGTCCGAGCCGGCATGACCCCGCCGGGCTTCGACCACCGGTCGAAAATAACCCGCGAACGCCTCCGTCGCTGCCAGTACTTCGGCTGGATCCTTCTGCCGGACAAGCTCATCGACGATGGTGGTCAGTCGGGGGGCATCGGTGACCGGAAGGTCCGCCATGCCCAAAATCGCTGCGGCCGGCACCTGCTTGGCAAACTCAGCCATCAGTTCGCAACGACCGGCCTGGCGAAATCCGTCGATCAGATCACCGATCAGAATCCGAATACGATCTTCCTGATCGCGAACCACCCGGGGCGAAATGACCGGGTTAAGAATGGCCCGATAAAGTCCGTGCTCCGGCGGATCGAGAGAAATGGGCAAAAACCGCGATTCACCCTCGTCCCGCCGAGGAACCGTACTGAAGCGGCTTGAGAAGCGATCGGCGTCACTCAGGACTTCATCAATCAGAGCCCCGCGCAGTGCAACCCAATGCCCCCCATTGCGCGGGGTCCAGACGATAGGCGACGTATTGCTTGCTCTCAGTTCGATCCACCAATCCTGAACCGGGGTCAGCCCGGTTCTTTCTTCGTACAAGTCGAAGTCGACAACCAGATGATCCGGGACATGCTGTGGCCGGCGAACGCCAGCGTCGCCGTGAACGCCCGGTATGATCGACACGTCCGTCACGAGCAATTCCTCAATCAATTATTTAATGCAGTTGTAGAAGGAGTTCCCAGCTCGGTCGAGAGCAAAAGGAGGCCTTTGATCCGGCAAAGGAATGGGCATATCAGGCAACATCTGCTCCACACTGTTGCGCACAGTGCCACTCGCCCCTCTAGCATGCATCCGGGTATGCAATTAATTGTTCATTGATATATGCCAAAAATAGTGTTTCCGGTGCTTTTGCCACCCAAGGCAGGGCCGCTCCACGCGTTGGTGTGCAAAGCCAAAAATGAATGAATACAAAGGAGAGCGAATGATGGCCGGTCGGGTCGACAAAAAAGTGGTATTGGTGACCGGCGCGGCATCGGGGATTGGCCGTGCTGTCGCGCGGCAATTTTTGGCCGAGGGTGCATCCGTCGTAGCGGCGGACCTCAATGAGGCAGCAGTCAATCGGATCATCGCTGACGAGCAGGGCTCGATCATCGGCGTCAAAATGGATGTGTCCGAAGAAGCCGATTGGGCCAGGAGCGTCGATGCGGCAATAGACACCTTCGGGCGTCTCGACATCGTCGCAAACATCGCGGGGATAGGAATTGGTGGCTCGATCGAAGACTTCGAGATGAGCGCCTGGCATAAAATGGTGGCGGTGAACCTTACCGGCGCGATGCTGTGCTGCAAATATGCGATCAAGGGGATCATGCGCTCGGGCGGTTCGGGTGCGATCGTATTAATGTCTTCGACGGCGGGAATAGCCCCGGCCGGAGACACGCCCGGTTATGCGGCGGTAAAAGGGGGGGTAACGACGCTTGCCCGTTCAGTCGCGCTGCATTGCGGTTCTCGCGGTTACCCCGTTCGCTGCGTGTCGATCCACCCGACCTTTGTCGATACGCCGATGATGGACCCGATCGCCGAGGCCATGGGCGTGAATCGCTCCGAAATCATTGCGCAGATGGCGAAAATGGTTCCCGTCGGCCGGATCGCAACAGCCGATGATGTCGCAAACGCCGTTATTTTCGCCGCCTCCGATGAAGCTGCCATGCTCTCCGGATCGGGAATTATCCTGGACGGCGCACAACTTGCCGGCCCACTTCGCTCACCATTTGACCCCTAAAATGATAACATTTGCAATCCGGCGATCAACAAACCATTGTCCGCGTGGCATGCGCAACGTCGTTCAGAAATAGCCGGGAAAGCGTTCGGCCGTCTAATACCCGATGGAGGCAGCAACCGCCTGCTCAACAACGTCACGCGTTTGCGTCGGTCAGGGACTTGTCTCTAATGGCGCGCATCCACAGCACACTTGTTTTATGACATTTGCGTCCGTTTGGGTCAGCAAAGGATTTCCGGCCTGGCGTGGGCACTACAGGGCGTGCGGAAAGGGATGCGCCGGTTGCGGTGGTGCAGGGAATGTCGGTCCAAGCTGTCGATGGTGCGGACAGAGCCCAGCTCGATGCATTGGTCGACATGGCGCTCGCCGCTTGGCCAGGGCGGCGGACATAGCGCCCGCCTCACATATTTTTTTGGAAAGCCGGTGAGAGCGGTTGAGCTGTTATCTCGAACGAGTCATTAACGCGTCTTGATTTTCGGTTTTCCGCCGGCTGCGCGGGGCGCTGCCAAGTGTTCTGACGAAAAGCGTCAAGCTGTTTCAACCGGTTCGCCGTGAGTCTCTGTCGACCGCAAATGCCTCGCGACGCTCAGCGACCTTGCGATCGTTGTCGGCAATCATGTCGCCAACGTGCTTTGCGATGATTTTGATCCCGTGATCACTGATTTCGACGCGATCGCAGCCGTCGCGCGCTGCTGCAAGTGTAATTGGCAATTGCCGAATGAGGTCGGACACCACAGCGATATCCGGATCATAGTATCGGTTCCAGTCGCCTAGATGCACGATTGCTAGCAGTGCCCGCGGGGTGTCGATCCCGAGACATTGGCAGATACTTTGGATGCTGGTCAAGTCGAGTGGCGACTTCCCACTTAGGCCTCGGCTTAGCTTGCTCTTTGTGATCCCCGTTTGCCGTGAGAGCTCAGCGCTGTTCATGTGCTTGTGCCGCATGGCCGTCCTGATCAGCGGCGTAAATTGATTTATCGTTGCAGTTAAAGTCATTGAGGTTGTGATTCCCCGCGATGGCGCTTGGCCACCCTCCAAGATTAAGTCGCCGCTCAACGATGGGTGCGACTCGCTAAAGGGTAGGGATACACGAGGCGCTTGATCAACCTGTTTGTGAACATTTAGGGAACAAAATGCGTGAATGTGCGCGACGGCGGGGCGGCAAGGGCATCAGCCCGATGATACATGCACTCGAATTGCTTTGTCCATTCAGCTGCTTGGACCCGAGTTTATGAGATGGCGAGATCAGCATATCCGCCCTTTGCTCAGCAAGGTTGCGAACGAGGAATAAGCTTCCAGAAGAGCTGTCGCATGCGGTGCAACAAAGATTTCGAAGAGCGAAACAGCAGTTGCGCGACACGAAACGCATTGCAAGCGCTGCACCAACAATCCCGGATAGTGATCCACCAGTTTTGAACCGCGCAACCATTTGGCCCGCATGTTGCACGAGATGCAAATTCGACCCTGCGTCACGCGAACGCGGTAGCCAAGCCGCACTTTGCTGATGAACCTTCAGGACGACGCGGATTTTAGCGTCGTCATTGAGGGACATCCACATGAAACAACGACACCGTTCGATAGGAGGGCCGCTGTCGAGCGCAGCGAAGCTTGCCGGGGTGGTTGCGGTTGCAGCCGTCTTGGGCGCGCAAGTGGCGCACGCCGGCGCCGACACCACGTTCAACACCGCACTGACCAGCTTCACCGGCTTCCTGGAAGGTTCGGGCGGCAAGATCATCAC
>CAXTOI010000050.1:0-10254 GCA_964245645.1 uncultured Novosphingobium sp.
CGCGCCGAACCGACATTGGCGCGCGAACGCTTGTAATGCCAGTTGCTGTGGCCGCCTGCCCAAGAGCCGCGTTCGATCAGCACCTGACCTGAAGGCGCGACTGAAATCTTGAGCGTCTCGCAGGTTTCGCAGTGAGCCGCCGGGATATTGGCGAAAATGATGATTGCATCGTCAGTAGCGGGTGCGGCGGTTGTCGCCGGGCTGGTCGCGGGTGGGGCTGGCGCAGGAGCGCGGAGTAGCGGTTCCGCAGCGGGTTCGCCGGATGGGTCGGTTTGACGTGGCGCAACCGGGGTGCTGGGTTCCGCAGCCTTTGTAGCAGGCGGCGGTACCGGTGCCGCCTCGACTGCAGGCTCGGGCGGCGGCGGCAATGGCGCGGGCTGTGGCGGTGCCTTGGCCGGCGCAATCGGCGCAAGGCGTGCCGGCGGTGGCGGGGCCACGATAGCCTGGGGCAGGGCTTCGGCAACCGGCTCGCTACGCTGAACCCCGGCTCGTTCCTGCGCTCGCACTTCGGCATTATGGAAATGGGCGCATCCGCTGGTAGCGGAAAGAACAAGCAGGCAGAAGGCCAAGCCCGCCGGGCGATCAAAAATCGGTGTTCGAGTCACCAGCGAGGCTATGCCCGGCCCCGTGCCGTTGCGCAATTGGCTACCAACGGCTTACCGGGGATGTCGTGCCGCCAGCGCAATGCCCGCCAGATTCTGCGCGCGCTTGATCCAGCGTATCCGCGCCGGCGCAGCCTTGCGGACCAGCGCCGCAAAGACAGCCGCGTGGCCGGTCGCCTGACGACCGCCTGCCATGGCGCGGTTGGCTTGGTTGATCACCTGGATGGCATCGCCGATCAACTCGCAGCCGGTCAGGCCTTGCGCCTGGACCAGATCGAGTGCGTGAATCAACGCCAGCCATTCGGCGTCGTGGCTCGAGCCGATCCCCAGGTCATCGAACCTATACACGACACCGCGCATGACCACCGCTGCTTCGATGCGGCCGGGATTTGGACGGCAGCCGCCATCAAAAAATATCTTGAGCCGGCGCTGCACCACATATTTCCCACATCATAAGCTACAATCGGCAAGCACGCGAAATCCTAGAGTCTTTCCGACCGGCGTTGGCTGGTCAGCGGGTCTTCTGCTGACTGTGATCTGATAATCTACTTGTACCGTAGTTTTTTTATGCTCCAACAGGCTCGCCATGAGCTTGGCAGGGCGTCGCGCCACAGGTGAAAATCTCCCGCCAACTGGAGAAACCACGTGTCCATATTAGACAGATTGATCGCGGCCGTTTCGCTGCCCGAACATGAAAACGCACGAGAAGATGCACGCACCATGGCGCGCAACGCATCTACGCCGGGTGACTGGCTGTGGCAAATCGTCGAGCATCATGTCGAATTGGAGCAGGCGTTCGTCGCGGTAAAGACCGCCGGCGACAGTACATCGCGAACGGCCGCCTTCAGGCATCTGGGCATTCTGCTGACCGGCCATGAGATCGCGGAAGAAGCGGTGATTTATCCGGCCTTGGCGCAGTGTCGCGGCATGGCGCATTCGGGCACGGCTTATGACGAGCAGGCCGTGGTCAAGGTACAAATGGCGTTGCTCGAAAAACTCGATCCGATGAGCCAGCAGTTTCTCACCAAGCTCATCCATATCGAGGGCGCGGTCGCGCATCATATGTATTGCGAAGAAGGCAAGTGGTTTCTGGATCTGAAGCGCGAGGCATCATCAGCTGACCAGCTGATGATGACCGAACGCTATGCCGAGGAATATTATCGTTACGTTGGCGACGACCCGTTCCAAGCGTAAGCCTACCTCGCAGACGTGTGCAACCGGTCAAGCGCCAGGTTCAGCTCGAACACATCGACATGGCGTTCGCCGAGCAGGCCAAGCGATGGCTCCTCCAACTGGCGATCTACCAGGGCATCGAGGTCCGACGCCCCGACGCCGCGCGCCTTGGCGATCCGCGGCACTTGTGCCAGCGCGGCTTCAGGCGAAAGGTCCGGGTCCAGACCCGAGGCCGACGCGGTCACCAGATCGGCCGGCATAGGGCCGGTCACGCCTTCGGCACGGCGCTTGGCGATATCGGCGGTGACGCGCTTCACCAGATCCTTGGCAGTCGGGCTCAGGTTGGAGCCCGACGAATTGAGCCCGTCATAGCCCTTGCCCGCAGCGGATGGCCTCGTCTGGAAGTAGCGGTCGGAGATGAAGGCCTGGCCGATGACGGTCGAGCCAATGACCTTGCCTCCCTGGCTGACCAGGCTGCCGTTGGCTTGCGACGGGAAAACCGTCTGGCCGACGCCGAGAATAAGGAGCGGATAGGCAATACCCGTGAGCAGGGCGAAAAGCAGCGTCATGACCAGTGCTGGCCGGATCGCGGATGAGATATCGGAACCCATATTGATTACTCCAAAATATCCGTAAATCGGCGCGGTCGTCGCGCCATTCCCCCGCCGATCCTGAGCACGAACGGGGGTGGTCTTACCGCTGCGTATCAGACCAGGCCCACGCCATTGACGAAGACATCCACCAGCTTGATCCCCACGAACGGCGCGATGATCCCGCCCAGGCCATAGATCGCCAGGTTGCGGGCCAGCAGCGGGCCAGCTCCGATCGGGCGATATTTGACCCCGCGCAGCGCCAGCGGCACCAGTGCCGGGATGATCAGCGCGTTGAAGATGATCGCCGACAGGATCGCGCTTTGCGGGGTGGCCAGCTTCATGATGTTAAGCACCGCCAGCGACGGATAAAGCACGATGAACATCGCCGGGATAATCGCGAAATATTTGGCGACATCATTGGCGACCGAGAAAGTGGTCAGCGCCCCGCGCGTCATCAGCAGTTGCTTGCCCAGGCCGACGATCTCGATCAGCTTGGTCGGATCGCTGTCGAGATCGACCATGTTGCCGGCTTCGCGAGCCGCCTGCGTGCCGGTGTTCATCGCCACGCCGACATCGGCCTGTGCCAATGCGGGCGCATCGTTAGTGCCATCGCCGCACATCCCGATCAGCTTGCCGCCGGTCTGCTCGCTGCGGATCAGCGCCAGCTTGTCCTCGGGCGTCGCCTGCGCCAGGAAATCATCGACTCCGGCCTCGGCAGCAATGGCCGCGGCGGTCAGCGGGTTGTCGCCGGTGATCATCACCGTGCGAATGCCCATCCGCCGCAGCTCGGCAAACCTGTCGCGGATGCCGGCCTTGATGATGTCTTTCAGCGCGATCGCGCCCAGCAACTGGCCGTTCTGGGCCACCGCAAGCGGGGTCATGCCCGCGCGGGCAATCTCGTCGGTGACGCGGCGCAGTTCGGTGGCGGCGGCGGTGTTGGCGGCAGCGGGATTGGCGCGCAGGATCGAGTCGACCGCGCCTTTCTGGATCAGCCGCTCACTGAACTGCACACCCGAAATGCGCGTTTGCGCGGTGAACGGGATCACTTCCGCATCGCTCGGCAGCGCGTTGGTCGCGATGGCAAACTTGTCGCGTGCCAGCACGACGATCGAGCGTCCTTCCGGGGTTTCGTCGGCCAGACTGGCGAGCAGCGCCGCTTCAGCGAGTTGCGCGACCGAAATGCCGCCCACCGTCTTGAACTCGCTGGCTTGCCGGTCGCCGATGGTGATCGTGCCGGTCTTGTCGAGCAGCAGCGTATCGATGTCGCCCGCCGCTTCCACCGCGCGGCCCGACTTGGCGAGCACGTTGAAGCGCACCAGCCGGTCCATGCCGGCAATGCCGATCGCCGACAGCAACGCCGCAATCGTCGTCGGGATCAGCGTGATCAGCAGCGCCGCCAGGATCACCACCGGGATATCGCCGCCGGCGTAACTGGCGAACGCCGGGATCGTGCCCACCGCGATCAGGAAGATGATCGTCAGGCCCACCAGCAATATGGTCAGCGCGATCTCGTTGGGCGTCTTCTGACGCTCGGCGCCTTCGACCAGCGCGATCATGCGATCGAGGAAACCCTGGCCGGGATCGACCGACACGCGCACGGTGATCTCGTCCGAGATGACCCGCGTGCCCGCGGTCACCGCGCTGCGATCGCCGCCCGCCTCGCGGATCACCGGTGCGCTTTCGCCGGTGATCGCGGCTTCGTTGACCGAGGCCACGCCGGCGATCACGTCGCCATCGGCGGGAATGAAGTCACCGGTGCGCACGATGACCAGATCACCGGCACGCAACTGGCTGGCCGGGACAACCTGGCCGTTCTCGCGCACCGCGGTCAGTTCGGACTTGGTGGCGCGCAGCGAGGCGGCCTGGGCCTTGCCGCGCCCCTCGGCCAGCGCCTCGGCGAAATTGCCGAACAGCACGGTCAGCCACAGCCAGAGGACCAGTTGCAGCTTGAAGCTGAGGTTGAGGCCATCATGCCCGACGAACAGCAGAACGGTCAGCAGCGCCGCGACGATGGCGGTGGTGAACATCACCGGGTTGCGGATCAGGTCACGCGGATCGAGCTTGCGGAAGGCGCCGCCGATGGCCGGCAGGACCAGTTCGGCAGTGAACAGCGATTTAGGTGCGGTACGGCTCATGAGCTTTTCCAGATTGAGGGTGTGTTGAGATCCGGCGCAGACCGAGCCGAAAATGGTGGATTTTGAGAACCGGAGCGCAGCGGACTTAATGTCCATGAGCACCGGAAGCGCAGAAAGCTGCCATTTGCAGGCCGGTATGGGCTGGATATCAAAACACCCTAGAAGGTTGTGCCGCTGATCATCGCTAGATGATCGGCAATGGGACCGAGCGCGAGGCTCGGCAGGAAGGTGAGACCGCCCAGGATCAGCACGACCCCCACCAGGAGTCCGACCCACAGGCCTCCTGTGGTCGGGAACGATCCGGCGGACTCGGGCGTGTATTTCTTGGCCGCAAGACTTCCGGCGATCGCCAGCATCGGCACGATGATGAAGAAGCGCCCGATCCACATCGCGATGGCCAGCATGGTGTCATAATAAGGCGAGTTGGCAGTCAGCCCAGCGAAGGCCGAGCCATTGTTGCCCACGGCGCTGGTAAAGGCATACAGGATTTCCGAGAAGCCATGAGGCCCCTTGGCCTGCGTTCCTGCCAGCCCGGCCGTTACGACCGAACTGATCGCGGTAAAGCCCAGGATGATCAGCGGCAGCACCGCGATGGCCAGCACCGCCAATTTGACTTCGCGCGATTCGATCTTCTTGCCGACGTATTCGGGAGTGCGTCCGACCATCAGCCCGGCGACGAACACCGCCAAGATGGCAAACAGCAGGAAGCCATAGATGCCCGACCCCACCCCGCCGACGACGACTTCGCCCAGCTGGATATTGAACAGCGGCACCAGCCCGCCCAGCGCGGTAAAGCTGTCGTGCATGGCATTGACCGCGCCGCACGAGGCGTCCGTGGTCACGACCGCGAACAGCGAGGACGCCGGGATGCCGAAGCGTACCTCCTTGCCCTCCATGTTGCCGCCCGCAACGCCCAGATGGTGCAGGATGGGATTGCCCGCGGCTTCCTGCCAATAGCAGACCACGGTGCCGGCCATGAAGATGAAGACCATCGCCGAGAGGATCGCCCAACCCTGGCGGGTGTTGCCTACCGCCTTGCCGAAGCACCACGTCAGCCCGAAGCCGATCAGGAAGATCGACAGCATCTGGATGAAATTGGTAAAGGCGTTGGGGTTCTCGAACGGATGCGCCGAGTTGGCGTTGAAGAAGCCGCCGCCGTTGGTGCCCAGCATCTTGATCGCTTCCTGGCTGGCCACCGGCCCCAGCCCGAGCGTCTGCTTCACGCCTTCGAGGGTGCTGACATCGACCGATCCGGCCAAGGTCTGCGGCACCCCATTGGCGAGCAGCAGCAGCGCGTAGACGATGCTGATCGGCAGCAGGATGTAGATCGTGATGCGGGTGCAATCGGCCCAGAAATTGCCGATAAACTTGGTTTCGCGCCGCGCAAAGCCGCGAAACAGCGCAAAACCCAGCGCAATGCCGGTGGCGGCCGACATGAAATTGTGAATGGTCAGGCCAAGCATCTGCGACAGATTGCTCATCGTCGACTCGCCGCTATAGCTCTGCCAATTGGTATTGGTGGTAAAGCTGACTGCGGTATTGGTCGCCAGATGCCCGGTCAGCGGGCCGAAATGCAGCGGATTGAGCGGCAGAAACTGCTGCAGGCGCAGGATGGCGTAGGTAAAGATAGCCAGCGCCGCGTTGAAGATAAGCATATGCGCGGCATAGCGACGCCAGCCCTGCTCCGCGTTTGGGTCGATGCCCGACAGATAATAGAAGCCGCGCTCGACGGGGCCGAGCACGGTATGCAGCGGAGTTCGGCGCCCCTCGTAGATGGCGAAAAGCCACATCCCCATCGGCTTGGTCAAGGCCAGCAGGATGGCAAGGAATGCGGCGATCAGGATCCAGCCCTGGATGGTCATGGCATATGTCCAATCAGAATCGTGTGTTGTCTTAGAAGCGTTCGGGCCGCACGAGCACGGCCACAAGATAGACGAGCAGGCCGGCGACGGTGATCGCCGCCAGCCAATGGTCGATAGTCATGGTGATTTCCCTGGTTTGGCGTGCAGCAATCTAGGCGTTGTCGCATAAGCGCACGTAGGCCAGCGTCACCGCCAGCAGGCCCAGAATAAATCCGAGCCACATCAAGTCTTCCATTC
Organism: uncultured Novosphingobium sp.; assembly: GCA_964245645.1. Taxonomy (GTDB): domain Bacteria; phylum Pseudomonadota; class Alphaproteobacteria; order Sphingomonadales; family Sphingomonadaceae; genus Novosphingobium. Next base: position 6,603 of record CAXTOI010000050.1, read on the forward strand.
GATTTCCCCGATTATGATGAGCCGGTCTACGGCGGGGGGACGCAGCGATGCGCGGTGGAACAAACCGTTGTGGCGTAAAGTTTTCGTAAAGATTGTGGGCGGTTGGTAAGGTACGGCGTGCGGCCTTACTTACCGCAATACGTCATGCTGACGAAAGTCAGCATCCATACGCGCAAGCGCTGGTCGCGGAGAGGTGATGCCTTCTTACCGCCAGCACGCATCTCACAGATCGCTGGCTACGATGCCGATCACCGGGATCGTCGGCCGATGCGCGGCCATGCGGGCGAGCAATAGATCGAATTCAGGCTCGGCGATCAGCAGATCGCGGTGCACCGCTCGGATGAAGCCCGCATCACCCATCTGCGCGTAGAAGCCGATCAAGGCATCGTAGAAGCCGAAGGCGTTGAGCAGGCCCACCGGCTTGGCGTGATAGCCCAGTTGCGCCCAGCTCATCGCTTCCCACAATTCGTCCATGGTGCCCACCCCGCCAGGCAGCGTGACGAAGCCGTCGGACAAGTCGGTGAAGGCGCGTTTGCGTTCGTGCATGTCGCGCACCACCCGCAGTTGGGTGCAGGCATGATTGGCAAGCTCGGCTGCTTCCAGCGCTTGCGGGATCACGCCGATGACTTCGCCGCCCGCTGCCAGCGCCCCGCCGGCAAGCGCGCCCATCAGGCCGAGCCGGCCGCCGCCGTAGACAACGCCGATGCCGCGCCGGGCCATGGTATCGCCCACTTCGCGCGCGAGTTCGACGAAACGCCGATCGACGGGGGTGGCCGAGCCGCAATAGATGGCCAGTCGTTTCAAATTGTCCGTTGGTTCATCGGGCCAGATCCTCGATGATCAGTTTCGCCACGCCCTGCGCGCCGCTGAGCACCGACGACACCCCGGCGCCGGGGTGCGTACCGGCGCCGACCAGGTAGAAATTGCCGATCACCGCGTCGCGCTGCTTCGTGCCGAGCCACGTGGTCTGGCTGGGGAGCGGCTCCAGGCTGTAGGCGCTGCCCAGCCAGGCGTTGAGGCTCTGCGCATGATCGCGCGGGGTGGAACGGTAGCTGGCGGTGACGCGGTCATGGATGTCGGGAATGAAGCGCAGCCCCACTTCGTCGAGAACGCGCCGTTCCAGCCGCGGCCCGACTTCGCTCCAGTCGATCGGCAGCTTGCCCAGATTGGCCACCGGCATCACTGCCCGAAAGAGGCTCTTGCCCGGCGGCGCCAGTGAAGGATCGGTCACCGTGGGGTGCGACAGCCAGATCAGCCCGTCTTGCGGCAGCACGCCGTAGTCGAAGATGTCGGCCAGCAGTCCCCGGTAACGTGGTCCCAGCAGCACGGTTTCATGGGCGATACCCGGCCATGCGCCGTCCATGCTGAAATGCACCACGAACAGCCCCGGCGACCAGCTTTTGCGGGCCAGCCGCCGTGCCATCGCCGGCCCGCGCACGCTTTCGCTCAGCAGATCGCGATAGGTGTGGTGCAGATCGCCATTGCTGGCGACGGCATCGAAATGCCCTGCCCAGCCGCTGGCGCATTGCACGCCGCTCGCGCGGTTGCCCAGCGTCTGCACCTGGACCGCCGCATCGCCCAATCGCAGCGTGCCGCCCAGCCTTTGGAACAGCGCGGCCATTCCTCTCGCCAACTCGCCGGTCCCGCCCCTGGCGGCCCATACGCCGCTGTCCTTCTGGCGCTTGTGCATGTTGGCATAGGTCGCGCTGACCGTCAGCGGATTGCCGCCCACCCACAGCGGCGAACTCGACAGCACTTGCCGCAGCTTCTCCGATTTCACCAGCCGGGCGACGCGTCCGTATAGCGATCGAAAAAATTGCAGCCGCAGCAGTTCGGGCAATGCCGGCAGGATGTTTGCCAGGCTCAGATATGTCGATGCCGGGCGGTAGCGAAAGCCCTCGGCCTGCACTTGTGCCGCATAGGCCACGAATTCCTCGTATCCGGCCAGATCGCCGGGCGCGAGGCGGGCGATCCGAGCCCGCAGCGCCGCTTCATCGCGCACCAGATCGAATTGCGAGCCGTCGGGCCAGCTGTAGCGGCGCAGCGGTGCCACCGGCAGCAGTTCGACCTCGGCGGACATGTCCTGGCCGGACAAATGCCACAGCTCCTGCAGCCCGGCGGGATTGGTGATCGTGGCCGGGCCGGTGTCGAAGGTGAAGCCGTCCTGCTGCCAGCTGCGCACACAACCGCCCGGTCGGTCGAGCGCTTCGACCAGAGTGGTTTCGATCCCTGCCGATTGGAGACGGATCGCCAACGCCAGCCCGCCCAGCCCCGCGCCGATCACGCAGACACGGCTCATGTCGCACCCGGCACACTGGCGGGCAGCCACACGGCAACGCGCGCCAGCCTGCATCCCCTGACGATAATGTCCGCAGCGTGCATGGCCGACTTGTACGTTTTGTCTGCGCGCACTGCAACGACCGCATGTTGAGGGTTTGACTCGGGATATCGGCAGCCGTATCGTGCGATTTTCCCCGGGGAGCCAGCGCTCGGGCCGCCCGATCTGGGTCAAGGCCACGGCTGAGAGGGACGCGTCGCGGCGTCCGACCCGTCGAACCTGATCCCGTTAACGCGGGCGGAGGGAGGGTCTGCGCATCCGCGCGCTCCTCTTTCCCGTTTCTGCCCTGCTCGAGAGGAGCCCGTAAATGGCCGACATCAATTCCAAGCTTGAAATAGGTGTGACCACCGGGCCGATCCGGGGCTCGCGCAAGATCCACGTCGGGCCGTTCAACGTCGCCATGCGCGAGATCGTGCTCGAAGCCTCGGCCAACGAGCCGCCGCTGCGGGTCTATGACACCTCGGGCCCTTACAGCGATCCGGCTGCCGTGATTGACATCGCCGCCGGCCTGCCCGAACTGCGCCGCGACTGGATCCGCGCGCGCGGCGATGTCGAGGAAGTGACCCAGCGCGAGGTTCGCCCCGAGGACAACGGGCAGCTGGGGCCGGATCGCTCGGGCGGCGTGCCGGCGTTTCCGAATGTGCGCCGCCGGGTGCTGCGCGCGACGCCGGGCGCCAACGTCAGCCAGATGCATTACGCCCGCCGAGGGATCATCACGCCCGAAATGGAATATGTCGCCCTGCGCGAGAACATCGGTCGCGCCGAACTGAAGGGCAAGCTGGAGCGCGATGGGCAGGCCAGAGACGGGGAAAGCTTCGGCGCATCGATCCCGGACTACGTCACTGCCGAATTCGTGCGCGAGGAAGTCGCCCGGGGTCGGGCGATCATCCCCAGCAATATCAATCATCCCGAGAGCGAGCCGATGGCGATCGGGCGCAATTTCTTGGTCAAGATCAACGCCAATATCGGCAACTCGGCAGTGGCTTCCGATGTCGCCAGTGAAGTCGACAAGATGGTGTGGTCGATCCGCTGGGGCGCCGACACCGTCATGGATCTGTCCACCGGACGCAACATCCACGACACGCGCGAATGGATCGTCCGCAATTCGCCGGTGCCGATCGGCACCGTGCCGATCTACCAGGCCCTGGAAAAGGTGGGCGGCATCGCCGAAGACCTGAGTTGGGAAGTGTTCCGCGACACGCTGATCGAACAGGCCGAACAAGGCGTCGATTATTTCACTATCCACGCCGGGGTGCGCCTGCCCTATATCCCGATGACCGCCAAGCGCGTCACCGGCATCGTCTCGCGCGGCGG
>CAXTOI010000050.1:10354-12793 GCA_964245645.1 uncultured Novosphingobium sp.
TGCCCTATATCCCGATGACCGCCAAGCGCGTCACCGGCATCGTCTCGCGCGGCGGGTCGATCATGGCCAAATGGTGCCTGGCGCATCACAAGGAATCGTTCCTCTACGAGCGCTTCGACGAAATCACCGAGATCATGAAGGCCTATGACATCGCCTATTCGCTGGGCGACGGATTGCGCCCCGGCTCAAACGCCGACGCCAACGACGAGGCGCAGTTCGCCGAACTCTACACGCTGGGCGAATTGACCAAGCGTGCCTGGGCGCAGGATGTCCAGGTGATGATCGAAGGGCCGGGCCATGTGCCGATGCACAAGATCAAGGCCAATATGGACAAGCAGCTGGAAGCCTGCGGCGAGGCGCCGTTCTATACGCTGGGGCCGCTCGTGACCGATATAGCGCCCGGCTACGACCACATCACCAGCGGTATCGGCGCGGCGATGATCGGCTGGTTCGGCACGGCGATGCTGTGTTACGTGACGCCCAAGGAACATCTGGGCTTGCCCGATCGCGACGACGTCAAGGTCGGCGTGGTGACGTACAAGCTGGCCGCGCATGCCGCCGATCTGGCCAAAGGGCACCCGGCGGCGCGATTGCGCGATGATGCGCTTTCGCGGGCGCGGTTCGACTTTCGCTGGCGGGACCAGTTCAATCTGTCGTTGGACCCGGACACGGCCGAGCAGTACCACGACCAGACGCTGCCGGCGGAGGGCGCCAAGACCGCGCATTTCTGCTCGATGTGCGGGCCGAAATTCTGCAGCATGAAAATCACGCAGGAAGTGCGCGATTTTGCCGCGAAGCAGAACGCGGGGGTAGAGAGCTTCGTGGCAGTGAAAGATGCCGAGGCTGGGATGGCCGAGATGTCGGAGAAGTTCAAGGAACAGGGCAGCGAGATTTATCTGCCGGCGAATTGAACTGGCTCCGAGTGTCAAGCGTCAATAGACGCTTGACACTAACGCGGGCTTGGTCTAGGTTTTCGAGATGGAGATCGAGAGCATCAGGCATAAGGGCCTGCGGCGTTTCTTCGAACTGGGAACGCCTGAGGCCTGGTTGGCGATACCGCTCGATTGCGCAAGATGCTCGCGTATATCGTTGCGGCGGAAAGCTTTGACGAGTTGGTCGTGCCTCCGAACTACGGTTTTCGTAAGCTTACCGAGACCGCAGCGGAAGCCGGTCAATGGGCGTAACGCGGAATTGACGGCTGACGTTTCGGGTAAATGATGACGGCAATTTGATCGATCTGGATCTGGAGGATTACCATGGCGCTTAAGATGCATCCTTCGCTCACGGGCCATGTCGGCGACTGGCTCAAAACCGAGATTGTCGAGCCTGCTGGAGTCAGCGTGACGGCACTGGCGGACCATTTCGGCGTGTCTCGCCAGGCACTGAGCAATCTTCTCAACGGCAATGCAAGCCTTTCAGCCGATATGGCGATCAGGTTTGAGAAAGCCTTTGGTGTGAAGGCGGACACGTTGCTGCGTATGCAGACCGGTTACGCACTGACCCAAGTTCGCGCGCATGAAGGTGAGATCAAGGTCAAGGCGTTCGATCGAGCGGCTTGATCTCGGCGACCGCTTCCGCCCGAAGCAGACCATCGCCGATCTAATTATCGGCCGACATCGGACATCACGCACCCGCCAAAGTCTCCGCAATCAAAATCCGCGTGTTCTTAACCCCATAGAGCGCGATAAAGCTTCCCATTCGCGGCCCCTGTGCCGAACCCAGCAGCATTTCATACAACGCCTTGAACCAGTCGCGCAGGTTTTCGAAGCCGAAGTGCGGGTCCTTGCCGATCTCATAAATGACGTTTTGCAATTGTTCGGGCGTCGCGTCCGCTGCGATCGCCGCCAGTTCTGCGTCCAGCACGGCCAGCGCCGCTGCCTCACCGGCATTGGGCTTGCGGCGCTGAAGGGTAGGCGCAATGAAGTCGCGGCTATAGGCCAGCGCGCTCGTCACGAGCGTATCCAGCGCGGGATGCTGCGCCGGCACCGGATCGTCAATGTAATTGGCCAGGTACGACCATACCTGCGCGCGCGTGGCGTTCGGCCCCATCACGCCGACCAGATTGAGCAACAACCCATAAGTCACTGGCAGGCTATCCCCAGCCCCTACCCGCTCGCCATTGGTGCGCAGCAGGTGCCACACCGGATTGCCGAGTTGCTGCTCGATCGGTTGCGCCGCCAGCTTCTCGCGAAACTGCCAATATTCATCCACCGCGCGAGGCACTACGCCGACGTGCAACTGCTTGGCGCTCTTGGGCTCGCGGTAGAGGTAGAAACCCAGGCTTTCCTCGCTGCCATAGGTCAGCCACTGATCGATGGTCAGGCCGTTGCCCTTGGACTTGGAAATCTTCTCGCCCTTTTCGTCGAGAAACAGCTCGTAGATCAGCCCTTCGGGTCGCCGCCCGCCCAGCACTTGCGCGATCTTGCCCGACTGGATGAG
>CAXTOI010000051.1:0-12772 GCA_964245645.1 uncultured Novosphingobium sp.
TCGTCACCAGCGCCGTACTGCTGTTGTTTCTCGGCTCCTACCCGGCCTTTGCGGCGGTGCAAGCTGCCGAACCTGGGTGGCCGGCCGAAACTTCGGCTCAAACCGACTCCCCTGTGGAAGGAACCATCGCATGAATCGACACGTTCTTGGCCGTTCGCTGGCCAAGCCGCCCCTGCCCATCTCACCTGCAATCCAGGCCGGCCAATGGGTGTTCATCTCGGGCCAGTTGGCAACCGATTACACCACCGGGATCGCGGCGAACGCCACGATCAACCCGGACCTGCGCTTCCATACATCGGCAGTGAAATCCCAGGCCCGCCACATCTTCGAGAATATCAGCACGATCATGGCAGAGGCCGGGTCGTCGATCGACAAGCTGGTGCGGATCGACCAGTTCACGCCCGACAAGCAGCATATCGACGGCTACCTCGAAACCCGCAACCTGTTCATCACCAAGGACCGCCCCGCCAGCACGGCCCTGCAGATGGAAGGGCTGATGGTCGCGGATACGGTGATCGAGGTCGATTGCATCGGCATCGTGCCTGCCGGCGGTTTCGACAAGACGGCGCTCTACACCGAAAAGGCAGCCAAGCCGCTTGCCGGCTATTCGATCGGCATCAAGGCCGGTTCCTATGTCTTCGGTGCCGGCGCCAGCCCCACCGACTTCAAGGGCAGCAGCTCGTATTTCGGCGTCGCCGGGACCGGCTTGGCGCCGTCCGCGCGGGTCGATCCGAATTTCTGGTATGGCTCGCCGATCAAGGCCCAAACACTGTACGACCTGCAAAAGCTGGAGGCCTATCTCGAAGCGGGCGGCACCTCGCTCAAGCATTGCGTCAAGGCGCAGGTCTATCTATCCTATATGGAAGACTATTGCGCCTTCCAGGAGGTCTGGCGCGACTATTTCGGCGACAACCCGCCGGCCACCACCGTCGTGCCGGTCAAGGGCATGGGCATCCATGAATCACGCGTCGAGATCAACGTCGTCGCGGTCACCCCCGATGGCGACGCCGAGGTCGAAGTAATCAACGACGCCGATTGTGCGGCACCGCTCGGCCATGAACCGCATGCGGTGCGCGCCGGCAACCTTCTGTTCCTGTCCGGCCTCGTCGGCGCCGACGGCAACGGCACCGTTCCCGGCTTGCTGTCGTCCCGTGCATTCCCGTACTTCGGCTCGCCGGCCAAGGCGCAGATGCGACTGATCCTGGAAAAGGCGACTGCCATTTGCCAGGCAGCGGGAACCAGCCTCCAGAGCGTCGCGCGGGCGCAGATCTTCTACACCGACTTCCGCGATCTCGCGCCGAGCATGGAAGTCTGGGCGGAAGCATTTCCCAGCGATCCGCCCGCCTGCACCTTGATCGAAGTCCACGACCGGCTGTCGATGCCAAACTGCACCATGCTGGTCGATTTTACCGCCGTCATCGACTGACGATCCACGACCAAGCTTTAGTGGCTTTATAACCTCGTGTCGGAAAGCTGCACTGCTCCGTCTACCCTGAGCCTGTCGAAGGGCTGCCCTTTTCTTCGTGCAATCGAGCACGGCATCACGGAAAAAGGCAGCCCTTCGACAGGCTCAGGGGGGACGGGAGCGAGAGGGTGATGCACAATTTGACACGACGCTTTAGGTTCGGGTTCATCCATTCTTCCGGTACTTCTTCAGGATCGCGTTGACCTTCTTGATCGACGCGGTCTCGGCAGTGCGGATGCGGGGGGTGGGCCCGGCGAGCGCGACGACCAGCGTGCTGGCGGGATGCGGGGTCTGGATCGGCCAGGCGATGGCCCCCAGGCCCTCGATGACGGAGTCATAGCCGATGCCGTAGCCGACGCGCCGGATAAGCTCGATCTCGGCCATCAACACGGCCTGATCCACTTTTTTCGCGGCGCTGGCGAAGCCGTCGGCGCGGGCCACCAGCTTGGCGATCTCCGCATCGGACCGCTGGCTGAGTGCGACATGGCCTATGTTGCTGGTGAACAGCGGCAAATTGTCGCCCGCTCGCACGTTGAGGACGATCATCTGCGTGCCGACGGCCGTGTCGAGGATCTGCATGGCCAGATTGTTCTGGACCGACAACGTCGCGGTTTCTCCGGTCGCGTCGCGGATCTCCTCGATCAGCAGGCGTGGCTGGTGAAGGCCATAGGCGGTGGTCGGGATCCAGCTCCCCAGTTCGGTCACCAGCAGGGTGGGAAAATACTCCCGCGTGGTGGCATCGACATGCAAATAGCCGATCTGGACCATGCTGCGCAGCAGCATGAAGGCGCTGGACGGCGGGAGATCGAGGCTGTCGGCCACCTCCCGGGCGGAGAGCGCATGCTGCTTGTCCCTGAAACATTCCAATATGCGGATTGCGCGTTCCAGAGATTTGACCGCCGAGCCTTCCAATCGCTCACCCTTTTGTTCAGCCGCGCAGCTCACGCTTGAGCAGCTTGCCGGCACTATTTCGCGGCAGCCGGTCCACCCAGCGGAACTCGCGTGGTCGCTTATAGTCAGCTAAACGCTCAGCGCAAAACATGGCAAGTCCGTCCGTATCGCCCGCTGCCTCCGCGGCCACCAGGAACGCCACTACCCGCTCGCCCCAATAGGCATCGGCCAAGCCCACCACCGCGACATCGGCCACCGCTGGGTGAGCGGCCAGCACCTCTTCGACTTCGCGGGGATACACATTGAGCCCGCCCGAGATGATCAGATCCTTCTTGCGATCGACGATGTAGAAATAGCCCTCGTCATCGCAGATCGCCAGGTCGCCCGCGCTGACCCAGCCGTCCCGCAGCGCTGCCGTCGTCTCCTGCGGCGCATGCCAATATCCCGAGAAGTTGGACGGCGAACGGCTCAGCAGTTCCCCAACTTCGCCGGGGCCCACGTCACGCCCTTCATCGCCGACCAACCGCACCAGCGTGCCTGGAAACGGCAGCCCGACGCAGCGTTGCTTGCGCAACTGGTCGCGCGGACGCAGGTTGGTGACGATGCCGCCCTCGGTGGACCCGTAGCATTCGTGCAGCAGGCCCTCGCCGAAGTAATTAACGATACGCTGCTTGGTCTCCTGCGGCAGCGGCGCCGCGTTGGAGATGATCGTCTTCAGGCAATGGCCGGCATAGCGCGCCAGGACTTCGTCGCCGAGCGCGAACATGGCGTGGAAGTGCGTGGGCACGAAGAACACGCCGCTGTGCTCGCCGGCATGCAGCATCCGCAGCGTCGCCTCCGCATCGAAGCCTTCCACCAAGTCGCAGGTCGCGCCGAAGAACAGGCCGGCAAGCGCCATCACGAACCCTGCGCCATGCGCCAGCGGCGCCAGCGCGAGGAAATGATCGTCGGGGCCGACACAGCCGTATTCAACGGCCATCGCGTAGCAGCAGATGTTGCGCGAGCGGTGCGAGATGGCCACCCCCTTGGGCTTGCCGGTCGTCCCGGACGTATAGGGGATGACGAAGCCGTCGGTTTCGCGGGCCAGCGATGCGGATGGCAGCGGTTGCGCGGGGGCGGCGGCGAGAACAGCCTCATAAGCGCCATCCAGCGTGATGATCCGCAATCCCGCCGGCGCGTCGCGTTCGATCAGATGAACGCAGGTGGGATGCACGAACGCCACCCTGGCGGCGCAATCTTCGAGGATGGCGCGCACTTCGCCGGCCTGCAGCCGCGGCGATAAGGTCGCGACTGCCGCGCCCATCGCGCTCACGCCGCAGACCACCTCAATGAACGCGCTGCAATTGGGCGCCAGCACCGCGACGGTGTCGCCGCGCGTCAGCCCGAGCGAAGCGCTCGCCGCCTGGCCGATGCGGTCGATCCGCTCCGCCAAGGCGCCATAGCTGAGTTCCCGCACAACCTTGCCGGCGCGATCGCGCTCGCGTAGCGCGATATGGCTCGGACGCCGGGCGGCAGCGGCGCGGATCGCGGTCGCGGCGAGCAGCGGGTACACGCTTGCAGTATCCGTCTCGAGTACCGGCGACAGCACCGGGTTCACGATGCCTTCTCCGCGCCCGGCAGTTTGAACAGCCGCAGGGCGTTGTCGCGCATCAACGCGGCGTGCGACTCCGGCCGCAAGCCAAGCTCGCTCACTTCGCGCACCGCGCGGAGCGGATCGATCACCGGAAAATCGGTGCCGAACAGAACCTTGTCGCGCCCGTAGCTGTCGGCATAATGGACGTATTGCTTCGGCCAGTGCCGGGGCGCATAGGCATCCCCGGCGGTATATACGTTCGGATGCTTCCAGCACATCGAGATCATCTCGTCGGTCCAGGGGATGCCGATGTGGATGCCGATCAGGATCAGTTCGGGAAAATCGATCGCCACTTGATCGAGCAGGATCGGGCGCGCCACCGATGGCAGCCGCCGCTCGCGCGAATAGACCAGATTGTGGCCGACCTGCATCATCATCGGCACGTCCAGCTCGCAGCATTTGGCGTAATAGGGATAGATCTGCGGCGCATCGGGGGGGCAGCCGAACCAATGCGGGTACCAATGCGCGCCGACGAAGCCATATTCCCTGACAGCCTGCTCGAGATCGCGCAGCCCCTGCATGCCTCGGGTCTGGTCGATCCCCGCCAGCCCCGAAAACCGGTCGGGATATTTGGCGCATATTTCCGCCACCATCGCATAGGGCACCTCGAACGAGCCGCGCACGCGCAGATCGCCGGCGCGCACCGCGATCATCAGCGACCGTTCGATCCCCGCCTCGTCCATCTTGCGCAGATAGCCGTCGATGGAGATACCCGGCCGAAGCGCGGGATCCATGCGCACCTGCTCCTTGAAAATGTCATCCAGCCCGGTGTGTCCGCCCGCCACGGCTTCGGGCGTGAACACATTGCACACGATGTCTATGAAACCGGCCAAAAGTCAGCCTCCGGAAAGAGCTCGATCCGGCGCGGATCGGCCGGTGATCGATGGTGAACAAGACGAAGGCGGCACCTGAGGGCGACCCGAAAATGCAGTCCCTCGCTCGGGGCTGCGACTCAGGCCGGGCAACGCGGGCGTTTGCAGGGCACGGGCCTGATACCAGGGTTCAGCGGCTGCGACCTATGTCTCCCTCCCCGTTCGGAGAAGGTTGGCGAGGGGTATCCACGCCAACGCCGACGCGCGGTCCTATAGACCACGCTCCTCCACCCCCAACTCTTCCCCGCCGGGGACGGGAGAAAGAGCCGGCGCTAACGAAATCTGGTATAGGCATAGCTCGCCAAGGCGCCGGACGGCACCGCGCCGGGTCGGGTTGCGCGCCTCTCCCTTCTCTGCAGCACATCTTCGCTCCACTTCCTCTGGTATTCTGCGTGACATACATGAACTATTTGACCATGTCCATGAATAATGGCCAAGGATGTGGAATGATGATCGATGCCGTAATTCAGCTTCCGACGTTCGACTCTGCCGGCCATGATGGCGTAAGCATATGATCGACAAGCACAAGTTTCAGGTAGGCGTGCTAGTTCCGATGGGCAGCACGGTGCATGAAGCCGAGTTCAGCCGAATGCCGCATGATCAGGTCGAATTCCGTTTCGCGGGATTTGCCCTGCCACCTTCGGTTTCACCGACATTCTGCGCCGAGCTGGCCGATGCGGTGAAGGAGCCGATGCACGTACTGCGCCGATGGGGCGCCGACGTGATGCTGCTGGGTTGTACGACGGCCTCGATGAAGTGCGAGGATACGCCCTGGCGATCACGGCTCGAGGATTTGGCGCAGGTACCGCTCCTCACCGCCGCGGGCGCATCGCGCGAAGCTTTCGCGGCGCTGGGCTTGCGGCGCGTCATCGTCGCGACACCATATGGCCCGACCAGCAACGCGATCATTCGCGATTTCCTGGCAGCTTCGGCGATCGACATCGTCCGGCTCGAAGGCATGAACCTCGACGATACGGTGGAGCACTGGGCGGCGACCGTGCCATCGCTGTCGGCTGCGCATGTCCTCAGCTATAGCATCGCACTCGAGACAAACGGTTCGGATGGCCTCTACCTGCCCTGCACCGGCATGACCTCGGTGTCGGTGATCGACGCCTACGAGAAGCAGACCGGCAAACCCGCCACGAGTTCGGTGCAGGCAGGATATCGGTCGGTTCTTGCCGTTCTCGGGCTTGAACCCGATTGCCCGGAATGCGGTGCGTTGCTGGCACGCCATCCTGTGCGTAAATGTGGAGAGGGCGTTGAATGACTGATTCCGGGCAAACCCTGCAAACCTGAATCGGGTTATTTGGATCACAACGCGAAGCCGTGCGTATAATATGCGCAAGCCACAGCCGGAGGAACGGGCAATGAGAGCAGTTCGGATCTACCAATACGGCGGCCCGGAAAATCTGCGGTACGAAGACAATGTGCCCGACCCTGCAATCGGTCCGGACAGTATATTGATCGAATCGGTCGCCACGAGCGTCAACCCGATCGACTGGAAGATACGCTCCGGCGCTCGGCAGAAGGACTTCCCGTTGGAACTGCCGACGATCCTGGGCAAGGATGTGAGCGGTGTCGTGATCGCGGTCGGGAGCGAAGTCCGGGGCTTCAAACCGGGCGATCGCGTCATCGCCATGGCCGATGCGGCCTATGCGCAATTCGTCGCGGTATCAGCCGCATTGGTGGCTCACCTTCCCGACGGAGTCGATCCGGTCGATGCCGCCGCCATCCCGCTCGTATCGCTGACCGGGGACCAGCTCGTCCGGCTCGCGACGCGAGCGGAGGCCGGCCAGACCATCCTCGTCAGCGGCGCCCTCGGCAGCGTGGGTCGCGCGGCGGTGCATACTGCCAAGAAGCTCGGCGCGAAGGTCATCGCCGGCGTTCGGGCCCGCCAACTCCCCAAGGTGGAGAGTCTGGGCGTCTATTCCGCCGTGGCGCTTGACGATGATGAGGCGATCGCGAGGCTGGAAACCATAGATTTCGTTGCGGATACGGTGGGTGGCGAGATTGCGGCGAAGCTGCTCGCCAAGGTCAGGCCGGGTGGCCGGTTCGGCTATGCATCGGTACTTCCGGCAGAAGCTGCCAAGGCGGTGTCGGTAGAGGTAGGCCGCGTATTTGCGCGGCCGGATGCCGCCAAGCTGCGCGAGTTTGCCGATGACCTCCGCGATGGAAAGTTCGTCTTACCGATCAGCCAGCGCCTGACTTTGCCCAACGCGGGCGCCGCTCATGCGCTGCTGGAAAAAGGCGGAGGCGGCAAGATCGTGCTTACCACGTAGTTTGTGGTGACCGCGCGGAACGTGGCCGAGGCTCATCTTGAATGACCTTGTCACCGCGGATGTACGGCTTTGGAACAAAGGACAAGGCGTGGCTACCGACCCCAGGACCGTGGCGTACATCGTAGACCAGATCTTGCCCGCCGGCAATGTGGCGGCCAAGGCGATGTTCGGCGAATATGGTATCTACTGCCGGGGCCGAATGGTGGCGCTGGTCTGTGATGACCGGTTGTTTCTCAAGCCAACGGCGGCGGGTCGCGCGCTGGCGCCAGATGCAGCGGAGGCACCGCCCTACCCCGGCGCCAAACCGTGCCTCGTGATCGATCCCGACCGCTGGGATGACCGCGAGTGGCTGGTCGCGCTGTTTGGTGCTTCCACCGCCGAACTGCCCCTGCCCAAGCCGAAGAAGAGGCCCTCGGCTTAGACGGGGCTTGGCGCTACTGTTTGACACTCACCCACCCTATCCGCCTCTCTCGATCCGAACCAGGTAGGCTTCAAGCTGGGACCAGTCTTGCGCCTTTCCCGCAAAGCCGACATACCCATCCGGTCGGACTGCCAACAGATCCCGGGTGTCGGGAGGCATGCGCAGTTCATTTTCCAGCTCACCGGGAAAACGCTTCGCCAGCGCCGCGCCTCGTTCGATGTGTGACGTGTAAAGAACAAAGCGAGGTGCCACACCTGCGCCAGGCGGGAGGCCGTTGTAATGCTCCGGTTCAAATCTTCTGCCGGCGCCGTGTCCTGCGCATAGCGGATTGTTCCGATAGCCTATGTCGGTTTCGCTCATCGTCGTGGCCACTCGGTGCTGTACCGCGCCCAGGCTCAACAGGACGCGCATAGCAACATTGCGTGCGATTTGCGCCGCCGGATTGGACAAGGTCGCCATGCCCGTAAGGCGTGCGGCATTGCGCAACACCATATCCCCCACCGCGCTGCGCTCCGCGCTGTAACTGTCGAGCAGCGAGGTCGCGCCATCGCCGCGAACCACCATGGCCAGCTTCCAGGCGAGGTTGACCGCATCCTGAATTCCGGTGTTCATGCCTTGCCCGCCGGCAGGGCTGTGAACATGGGCGGCATCACCAGCGAGGAATATTCGGCCATACCGGTAATCGGCCACCTTGCGCTCGTTGATCCGGAAGTAAGTCAGCCAGACGGGATCGAGCGCGCGGAAGCCGCCTCCAGTGCGTTTATCGATAAGCGCCTGGACATCCGCCAGCGTCGGCACGGGCATCTGCCGACCGATATCAGCCGCAGCTTCGGCCGGGCCCAGATCGGCAATGATACGGGCGCGGCCGCCGGGAATAGGGAAAATCACGAAGGGTCCGTCGCGGTGCAGATAAGGCGCCACCTCATCGCCGGGCGGGGCGCCATCTCCTTCAAGGCGAACATCGGCAAGCAGCCAATTATCGCCTTGGGCAAATCCGCGAAATTCCAGGCCGAGGCCGTGCCGAACTGTGCTGTGAGCGCCATCACAGCCGATCAGCCAAGGCGTCTCGACTGTTTCTTCGTGCCCGTCGGCGTTCATCAGCTTTGCCGCGACCACCTCTGTTTGCTGGGCAAATCCCATCAAGGTGAGCTCGCGTTCGACCTCCACGCCAAACGATCGAAGATGTTCGGCAAGCAGGCGTTCCGTCTCGCTCTGCGGGATCATCAGCGCAAAATTGTAGGGGCTTGCGACAAGGTCGAAGTTCGTATGGCCCAACTCTGCACCGCCCGTGCCGCGGATCGTCGCCCGGCGGGCGCGCAGGCCGGCGTCGAGAAACCGGTCGACGCAACCCATGCGCTCGATGAGTTCCAGCGAGCGCGACCAGACAACGAGCGCCTTTGACGTTTCGGTAGGTCGAGCGCTTTTGTCGATGATCCTGACCGCGGCACCGTAGCGCGCCAGCTCCGCCGCCATGACCAGGCCAACGGGCCCGGCGCCGATGATGAGGATTGGCGACATGGCTGCTCCCGTTCCTGCGGCAGAATGCCTTGGCCGTTTAGGTTATTATGCCGAACATACGCAACGGGGTCGTCTCAAAAAACCAGGTGAATGCTGCAGCTGAAAATGGAACTTGAATGAACGTTCGGTTCCGGGGAGGACTTGTACGGGGCGTTGACTATGATCGGGTCGCTGACGCCAGTTCGAAGCAGACAGCCAGCGGCAATCGCTGATGCCAGGTACAGCCTCGAATCCTATCGAGCGTTATCGGCGCCGAGTTCCTGCAGCCACATCCGGAGTTGACCCATGTCGATGTCGGTATGTGCCGATCCGATCTCGGCCTGCGTTTGCTTCCAGAGAGGCAGGGTACGCAGGAGCACGGCGTGCCCGGCAGTCGTCAGGCGAAGCCGGCGGTTGCGGCGGTCGGCAGCATCCGCTTCGACGGCCAGCAGACCTCGGCGCTCCAGCGGCTTGAGCGCGGCCGTCAGGGTGGTCCGATCGAGACCAAGCAACTCTGCAATGGGTGCCATCGTCGGTGCCTCCGGCCGGTTCAAGGCCATCAGCAGCGAGAATTGCTGGTTCGTCAGTCCTGCCGGTCGCAGGACCTCGTCGAACCGACGCGCCAGCGCCCGAGCGGTACGTTGTGCGTGAAGGCAAAGGCAGCAGTCCCTTACCTCAAGGGTCGTCTGGAACGGAACCACCTTTGACATGCTGCTTATGTGTTGATATCAACCTTCCTTGTCAAGGTTGCAGCCCAGTCTATGGTCCTGAAAACAAGGAGAGATCGATGACGGTCCTGCCGCGCATCACCACTTTCGCGAGGGTCCCGGCGTTCGCGCGCGGCTTCGTTCGCGATCTGCGTCCACGCTGGGCGTTCGAGGAGGTTGGACAAGCCTATGAGGTCAAGCTGATCCGCAACGGCCAGACGGCGGAACATCGTCAGCGTCAACCCTTCGGCCAGGTTCCGACTTACCAGGACGACGAAGTCGAGATATTCGAGTCGGGCGCAATCGTCCTGCGCATTGCCGAGCGCGGCGGCAAGCTGATCCCCGCCGATCCGGCCGCACGCATGCGCGCGGTCCAGTGGCTCATCTGCGCACTCAACTCGGTCGAGCCATGGGTGATGGCGCTCGCCGTCAACGACACATTCGAGGCCGATCGCGAATGGTCGCAGGCGCGCCACGCAAAGGTTGTCGACGATCTGCACTGCCGCCTGCGCGATCTCGAGGCCGCGCTCGGCGACACGACCTGGATCGACGGAGATGCCTTCACCGTCGGCGACCTGATGTTGGTATCGGTGCTCGGCGGCCTGAGGGGTACCGGGCAGCTCGACGGCTTTCCTAAGCTTGCCGCCTATGTCGCGCGCGGCGAGGATCGCCCGGCGCATCGCCAGGCGATGGCCGACCAGCTCGCGCTGTACGACGGAGCGGCGGCCGCTTGAACATCGCTGTTGGGAGAGAGACGATGACCAATCCAAATGGTACCCCGATCTGGTACGAGCTGATGACGCCCGACGCCGATGCCGCGCAAGCCTTCTACGCCGACGTCGTCGGCTGGAGCATCGCCGATTCCGGCATGCCCGGCACCGGTGACTACCGCATCCTGACCGCGCCGGACGGGGTTGGTGTCGGCGGGTTGATGAAGCTGCCCGACGGTGCGCCCATGAGCCCCGGCTGGTTCGGATACATCGGCGTCGAGGACGTCGACGGTACCGCCGAGAAGATCGGCCGGCTCGGCGGCAGCGTCCATATGGAGCCGCAGGATATTTCCGGCGTCGGCCGCTTCGCCTTCGCCGCCGATCCGCAAGGCGTGAGCTTCTATATCATGCGTGGCAATAGCCCCCAGGGCTCGCAATCCTTCGGCATGGGGCTTGGCCACTGCGGCTGGAACGAGCTCGCTACCAGCGACCACCCGGCCGCACTCGCCTTCTATGGCGAGCTGTTCGGCTGGGCGAACGACGAGACGATGTCGATGGGCGAAATGGGCGACTATTGCTTCGTCGATCATGCCGGGCAGCGGCTGGGCGCGGTGATGACCGCTATGGCCGGCTGGCCGACGCGCTGGAACTATTACTTCAACGTGCCGTCGATCGACGGCGCGGTGGAGAAGGTAAAGGCGGGGGGCGGCACCATCCACCGGGGCCCTCATGAGGTGCCGGGCGGCGCGTGGATCATCCTGGGCGCCGATCCGCAAGGCGCCGCCTTCGCGCTGGTGGGCGGCAAGTAAAGGCATACCGCGCCCGCTGCCGGCTCGCCCCGTTTGCCCTTCATGACCCGGCTCCGGGAAAGTCGGGAGCGCCGAGCGGTGCGGCGCCGTGCCAGCGCCGCACTGCCTCGACGATCGGTTTGCCGTCGGCCAGGCGGCGATGGAGCAGGCTGGTCAATTGTTGCGTGGTGCCGCCGACGGTGACGCGGGCGCGCGTCCAGAAATAGCTTGATGACACGCCCGTTCCCGGCGGCATGACGAACTGGCCAGCCGCTGCGCTCAGGCCGCCGGCGCCGGTGCGCGCGCGGGCCATGACGATGGCGTGCGCTGTCGCCGGATTGCCGGTGATGATTGTCAGCAGCGCCTCGGAAGCGGTGTTGACGTTGACCGTGGTGGGCTCGGGCAGCGCGGCGCAGAAGAACGCCAGCCGGCGCAATTCGTCATCGCTGAGCCCGGCGGCGCGCAGTTCGGACAGATCGCTGATCGGGCCGTGTGCTTTCAGGGCTACGAGCAGCCCGGCCACGTGATCGGGCGCAATCCCGACGACCGTGGCGAGTTGCTTGACATTGTCCTGGGCAATGACATCACCCAGCGCGAAGTCGTTGATATTGAAGCGTGCCTGGGCATCGGCGACGACGAAGCTGAAGCTGCCGGTGTTCGTGCGGACGTCGTGATCGGCGATGTTGGCCCATGGCTCGTCGAGCGTGTCGGTGGTGCTGCCCGAGGCCAGGTCGCGGCGCAGCGCGGTGATCGCGGTCAATTCGCCGCCGCGTGCGATCGCCATCGCCTGGGCGGCGGAATTGAGCTGGCGGCTGCGTTCGAGATCGCTGTCCTCGCCGGCGAGCATGATCGCCAGGACGGCGGTGGCCATGATGACGATAACCAGCACGTTGACCAGGATCATGCCGCGCTCCGGCGATGGAACGCCTTGTGGTGTAGACGAATTCCGCTCCTTGGGCGACGAAATGCCCGGTGGCGTAGTCGGTTTGGAGCGGGTCATGGCTCGGCCGGCAGTTCGGTCAGCTTGCGCACCGGGCCTTCGGCGGCGCCTGCCGATTGGCCCGGTTCGGCTTGCAGTTGGAAGGTCAATTCGACGGCATCGGGCCGGGCAGCGTCGCTGCGGCTGCGGGGTTCGCTGGTCCAGCCGCCGTGCTTGGCAAAGCGCCAGCCGAGGCGGCCGATGCCGCCGAGCAGCAGCCGGTCCTGGCCATCGACGATGCGGTGGAGGCCGGCCTGGTCGGTGCGGTACAATATGTCGTGCACGCCGTCGCGGCCCAGCCGCTTGAACGCGATGCCCGCGGCGGTGCGATCGGGGCCATCGACCAGCTGGCCGAAATCGGCACCGACCAGGAACAGCGTGCGTTGCACGTCCGCCAGCCGCTGGAGGCGGCCGGAGCTGCCGCGTTCGAGGCGGACCATGGCTTCGACCAGGCTGAGCCCGGCCAGCGAGATCAGCGCGAACAGCGCCAGCGCAACCAGCAGTTCGATCAGCGTGAAGCCGGCGATGGG
>CAXTOI010000052.1:0-12688 GCA_964245645.1 uncultured Novosphingobium sp.
CGCCTCGCCAAGATCGGCAAAGCTGTTAAAGCTGCGGTTAGTCGTGTTGTTGCTCATGGGTGGCTATCCTAAGGCGGGTGCTGCGATCAGGGTCGGCGGAGCGTTTGCCGCGCTCTCCCCGCCCGTCTCATTGGGTTAGTCAGAATGCCGGGATATGATCCTCGGCGTTGTCGGCCAGCTGGCCATCGCTGGTGGCATTGCCGTCGCCAAAGGCATCGCTGGCACGGCTGCGGCGGGGCTGACGGCTGCCATCGAGGCTTTCACGACGGGGCGCCGGACGGTTCCACACGACGCGATACCCTTCCTGCTCGCTGCCGAACAAGGCGATCTGGAGAGGCTCGATCATGCTCGGATCATCGAGCTTGCCCTGATAGAACACCTCGCCGGTGCTGTTGCTGGTCATTTCCCACAAGGCGCCGATCTGGACCCAACGGCGAGCAACATTCAGCGTCATGATATCGAAGGCGGGAGCGCGGGCTTTGTCGCTTTCGACGGGACGCAGGCCAAGGCGAGAAAGGTCGATGGTGGCAGTGGCAACCGAACCGAGCAGCTGACCGTCAACCGACTTGAAAGAACCGATATTCATGAGTTTTACTCCGATTGTAGTGTGGGGCCTATCCCCTGTTGTCTGGCGCGGGGCTCATCCCCTGCCGACTTCTTTGTTTTACTCCCTCCCCTCTAAATTGGATACAGCATTGTTTTCTTGACACAATTTCATCGTTACTGGTGAGTCCGAGCGTCTTGAGGGCCCGGCCAGGGCCCGTTATTTGAACAGCCAAAGACGCATTGGCCGCCTCTGCGGCCAATACTCCTGGAACCCATGTCAATGGGCAGAGGTCGCCATTGATGTCATCGTCACCGGAGCCGTCCTCGCAGGGTCACCAGGCGCGGGCGTGGCCGGCGGGGGCAATGTGAATGACGGAGGCTCCGCCCCGCTTGGGGTGGAAACCGTAGGGCGCGCAGCGCCCGGTATTCTCGTTGAGGGGCAGCTGGCCCCGACCCCGACGGACAGGTCTGCAACGCAGGGACACTGAAAGGCGGCGTAGGGACGATGGCATCTATGGCCCTGACAACATCTATCAGCCGCCTCGCGGCTGATGCCATAGCCGAAGGCTGCTCGGCGCTACCCTTGCGTGAGCGGGTGACGATTGCGGGATTAGCGCCCATCGCCGCGCGCGGCACCCCCGCCCCTGGCCGATGCGTGCGAGTGCATGAAACGAACGGCGCCGAACACTGCACCCCAGCGCGCCGGTTTTTGCACAATTATGGCGCCTGTGATGAATAAGGCTTGCGCTGTTAGTTCACGTTATGTTCAATGCCGGGACGACGATCAAAGGAGGATTGGACGTGAACATGAAGCATTGCCTGGACGGCTATGATTATGAATTGCCGCTGATGGATGCGCTGGCCGATCCTGATCTGCCAGTCCGGCGCCGGTTGCTGGCGGGCGCGACCATCGGCACCGGTCTTGACCTTGCCTATTTTGCGGTAAGCGAAATGGCCGAAGGCTTTTGGTTGCTGAGGGAGGCGACCGAGCGTGGCAGGAACTGCGGCGAAGGGTATCGGATGGTCGAGGCGATACTCGAAGAGAAGAACGCTTTTCAGATGCGGCTGTGGCATCTGCTCGATGAGACCCCGCTCAATGATGCTGCCTGTGATCTGGCCTGGCTCAAGGCCCTCGCACTCCAACGCGGGCGGATGGCCTGCTTGGTGCGCAAGGCCGGCCTGCCGGTGGTTTATGCGAGCGCGGCTGACCGGCTTGCCGACAGGACCGCAGCGTCGATCATGGCGGGCACGCAGCAATTCGGCTGAGCCTCCGGCACCTCAGGTGATCAGGGATACAATCGTACGCAGGTCGCGTGGGGCGCTGGGTGATACGCGGAAGGGCTGTGCCGTGTCGGGCGTCTTGACGACATATTGGTTATCGCCGGTGCTTTCCTTGAGCCTGACAGCTACAGCGTAGGCATTGTCGAAGCTCGCCAGATGGCGACGCGGAGCAGATACGCTGTTCACGGTGATATGTCCTCTTGGTGGCGACGACAGGAACGGCCCGTTGGCGGATTGCGCCCGACCCAATCGACGCCGACCGGGATGGCGGTCCACGCCGACAAAGGCGTCTCAGCTTCGCTCGCGTCCGTTCAGGCGGCTTTCGCGGTTTGCGTGGCTGGCGAATGACCGGGGGCTATGACAGCGGGCAGTAGAGCGCCTATATCTGCGCGCAAACGTTCGGCGAAGATCTGCGGCTTGAGCAAGGCGCCGATCGGCGCATGGTGGTCAGGCGCGATCTCGCGGCCATTGCGCATCGCCCGGTAAAGCACTTCGCGATGTCGGTAGGAACCGCCGATGCGCAGGTGAAGTGCGAAGTGTGCCGTCTCGAGCCGCAGACAGCCCGAGTTCGACCGATCGCCGATGATCGTCATCAACTTGAAATGGCCAGATGCGAACCCCAGCGCCGCAGCGAAAGCTGACAGTGCCGCCCTGCCCTCGGTATGGAAGCGATCCTTGGCGATGCTGTCGTATTCGACACCGCGCGCCGCCAATGCGACCAGTGCTGGAAAGCGGGCGATATCGGCAAGCTTACGCCGGCAGGCTTCCTGCAGCACGCTGCGCGGGGCGCGGTTGCTCGAGATCGTGGCCATATGCCTGGCCAGCAGCACGACGGCAGGATCGCTGTCGGGAGCGACGCCGGCGTTGCGGCAATCCTCGATCGCACGCATCATGGCGACGAGCGTGACGCTGATGGAGGTAAGCTCGGATGGGTCGAGGGCCAGCTGGTGGCGAGTGGCGACATCGAAGGTCATGGGGGGAAGCACCTGTGCTGGACCGGCGCATTATCGCGCCAATCTATTCCTCCCCCCTCCCCTCCTGGACGTTCGAGGATCGGGTCGTCGGCCTACCGGGCCGGGGCCGCTGCGAAGCTAGTACGATGCACAGTCGTCGTTACGACCGCCGTCCAGGGTTTGTTGCGCAAGTGGCGGATGCAGTAGAAGCCATGCCCGTTGGTGGGGCGCAGGCGGATCGAGCCGCCAATCTTGGTGACGATGAAATCGTCGCCGACGAAGCCATCGGTAAAGGTCATCGGCGCGGGCAGCTTGATGCGCATGCCGTCGATGATGGGCCGGGCGCGCAGCTGCAGATTGTCGCGGCAGCGCTGGCGCCAGTTGATCGCATGTTCGTAAGTGGTGGGCGTCAACAGCCGCAGGATGCGTTCAGGGCACTCGGCTTCGCAAGGCCCCATGGTTTCGTCGAGGTCCTTGTAGGCAAACACGTATCCGTCGCTGGCGCGCGGGTTCCACCGCACCAAGCAGACGATGGCGAAAACGTCGCCCGGCACGCCGTTGTCATGACGCTGGACCGCGGCATAATAGGTGCGGTTGCCCGGGCATGACGAGGCAATCACCGTAAGGCCGCAAGTCGAGCCGTCATCCTGGGTGCGCGAATAGGTGAACTGCGCATCGAGGTAGGTCTTGGGGGTCTGGTGCTCGCCCATGCTGGCAAGCGGCATCGATAGCCATCCCATGATCGGGTTCCTTTATGATGATGGTGAGAGCCTGCAAGCCCCCCACGAGGTCAGGCTACGGCTGCCTCGGTGGTCAGTTGCGCAGCGGCCGAGAAGGCGCGCAGGTAAGCGAAGGCCTGTTCGGCCTTGGCCGCGGCCAGGAAGATCGCCGTATGATCGGCCCTCAGGATCGATAACCAGCTGGCCAGGTAGCTTGCATGGCTGTCATGCAGCTCGCTTGGCAGGCCAAGCTCGGCACAAACGAACCCTGCGCCGATCTCGGCCACCAGCTCCTCGACGCAGTAAGCCTTGTCGCCGAATTTCTTGCCGAAGGTGCGATCGAGCCGGGTCGAATGACCGCTCCAGTGGACACTTTCATGCCCTCTGGTCGAAGCGTAGCCATCGCCTGAGCGGAAGGCGCGGACGTGTGGCAGCTGGATCCGGTCATGCATCGGATCGAAGTAGGCCCGGTCACCGCCGTGGCGGACCACGGCCGGGATTGCGGCGAAGAAGGCATCGATCTGCGCTTTGCGTGTGGATGCGACATGCGGGTTCATCACCACCGGGCGTGGGTAATAATGGTCAGGCAGGCCTTCGATGTGATCGGCGTTGTAGACCTGATAGCTTTTGAGAAAGCGGATGAATTTGGCGGTGGTTTCGCCGGCCCCGGTTATGATCGGGGTCGGCAACAGGCCAGGGCCCTGGCGCTTGATGAAGCTGGAGGCATAGACCGACATCGAGGGGGCGGCATCGCGGCAGACCTGGCCGCCCAGCAGCCGCGCCTGGCGGGCGGTCATCCAGTAGCGGCTGCAATAAGATCCGGCGTCCGCCTCGCACCACAGCCACAGCGCGTTGATCCCGTTGTAACGGCTGCCGTCATGACGCAGCGGCCGGCCGCCCTCGCCCGATACCGACCATGGCCGCGACCAGGGGGCGGTGCCGGCCTCGAGCCGAGCGATGATGGCATTGGTGATAGTGGCGGCGATGTCGCGGGTGGTGCAGGGCGAAGCGGTCATGAGCGTAATCCTCATAGGCGGGGTGGTACGATGAGGCAGTCTTGTCAGCGCAAGGGTGGACCGCCTGACTCTTCAAAAGAGACCGCCGGCAACCACGATGGTGGCGCCGGCGGTGAGTTGGCCAGAACTGCGGATGCGAGGGCCTATTCGGCCGCGACTTGGCTGTAGTGAACCGCGTCGTTGTCGTGTTCGAGCAGCGCGATGCCGTCGTCGCCGAGATCGTCGTCGGCATGCTCGTACTCAGGATCAATCCGGCTCGAGAGGTCGTCGCCAGCTCCCCCAGCTTCCCCAGTGTCGTGGTCAGTCTCGGCGGCGCCGTCTGCTGCCGTATCCGGCACATCGTTGAACCGCATCGCACCCGGCACCCAGGCGAGAGCCGCGGCGCGGACCTCGGGCTCGACGATCGCTTCGCCGGCGAACAGCTTTTGGCAGGAGGGCGAAATCTCGGACTTCTTCTGGCTCGCATGCCGGGCCGACAGGGCGGAGCCGCCGACCTCGTCCAGGAGCGAGAGCAGCGCGCCCTTGGATACCCGGTCGAAAAAGTTTTCCGAGGTCGGGCGCCACCACGAGGCGACATCGATGTCCAGGATCGTCGCAAGCCGGTTCTGCAGCGGGTTCTGCACGTTCAAGCCGTAGTTTTCCTTGGCGACGAACGAGGTGGCGACCGTGTAGGCGAGCCAGGCGGCCTTGATGTCGTCGCCGAGCGAGCGGAACGCTTCGAACCGCGCAACCTTGCTGCGCCCGGCGGTCCAGCTGTCGTCGAGACCATCGTGGACCTGCGCCAGATAGTCGCGCGCGCGCGACGCCGGCATGGTGTTGGTCAACACCGGATCCTGGCGGTGCCCGGCCGAGATGGTCGTGCCGTTACCCGAAGCATAGCCGTTCTCGCGATCGACCATGGCGAACAGCATGTAGTCGAGTGCCAGTGCCGGGTTGGCGATTATCGCGGCCCCCAGGACGTCACGGCGCTGGACGGCGAGTTGATCCTGGAGGACCTGGCTCATTGCCTTGCCGCCCAGGGCTGCGGTGTCGGGATCGATCTCGATTACCTTGCCGCCGACAGTGCGGCTGCCGGTGCCGGTAGGCGTTTCCTCGATGCGGAATGTCATGCGACCCCCGGTCGGGATAGGCTCGCAATTGTCGTCGCCATTATGGCCGCCATCGTCATCGGCAAGATCGCCGGTTTCGGACGGCGTGTCGTCACCGGTAGACTTGTCACCCGCTTCGGCGTGGTCTTCGGACTCTTCGACGGGTGTAATGCGCAGCGGCGTCTCGCTGTAATAGTCGTTGTCGAGCTCCATCTCGCCCTTGTGCGACAGCGTCAGGAACGTGCCGACCCGGCTTGCCAGTTCTGCCGGCATGACCCGGGCCCGTCTGCCGATCTCGGTTCGCTCGGTCTCGAGCGCTTCGACCTCATCGGCGAGCGCGGTATAAGTTTCTTCGGCCAGGTCCTCGTCTTCCATCTCGGTCTCGAGGACGTCGAGCCGGTCGCCGATTGCATCGAGACGGGCGATTTCGAGTTTATTCAAAGGCGCTTCGGGCAGCTGGACACGAAACAGGTTCCGGGCCGCTTCCCAGGTGCTGGTCCCGGCGATTGGGCGGATCCAGGCCAGGCCTTGTTCCCCACCGATGCGGGTAGCCTCGGTTTCCATAATCGCTGCGGCCAGGTTCTGCGCGATCTCGGGGGCGAGCCAGCGATCGGCGTTGTCGCTGAACAGATCGCGATCGATCGTGCCGCCGGCTGCGACGTAGGCGTCTGCACCGACCAACAATGCCACCGGATCGGTCGAGCTCATGGCCTCGTTGGCAATGCTGCGGCGAATCGTATCGGCAGTGGCGCAGCTGCGATCCCCATACTGGCCCCACACGAACATCTGCTTGTCGTGGCTTTCGGTCGAGGCATAGGCTTTGGCCAGGTCGAGCGTGATCTTTCCTGAAGCGAGCGCTGCAAAGATCGGCTCGGCCAGCTTGGCAAGCCGCAGGCGGCCCTCGACGAAGCGGCGCGTGACGCCGAACCGCTTGGCGACGCCGTCGATGTCGTCATTGCCGGCCAGAAAGTGCTGGAAGGCGCGGCATTCGTCGGCCGGGCTCATCGCCAGGTGCTGGAAGTTCTCGGCGAGCGAGGCTTCGGACAAGGTGGTATCATCGCCGACAAGCACCAGGACGGGCACTTCGAATTGTGAAGGATCGATGTCACCGCGCGTCGCGAGCAGTGTCAGCGCGCGCAAACGGCGACCACCGGCGATGACCGCAAACGCACCGCGCGGCTTGCGTACCGAAGTGACAACGAGGTTCTGGAGGATACCGCGCGCGGATATGTCGGCGGCGAGTTGCTCGATGCTCTCGTTGGTCTTGCGGACATTGATTTCCGAAGGCACGAGTTTGGCGAGTTTCACGGTCTGGATCATGGGTCGGTTCCCTAATGGGTGGCATCCGGCAATCTCACCGGACACCAATCCCCTTCCCCCTCAATCTCCTGTTGCCCCGGGCGTCATGGCAGATCAGTATCCAAAGTCCGGCTTGTCGAGCAGGGTGCAAGTCGCCAGTGGCAATTTCGGACAAACGCAGCTATATGATGTCGCAGGAGATCACGATGCAGCTGAACACCGCCAAATCGATCGAGCTAGGCCGACGGGTACACCGCCATTTCGGGAGCTGGGAAAAAGCACTCGAGGCCGCGGTAAAGACTGAGGATGGCGTCTATCGCATCGGACCTGAATCTCTGACTGAGCCAACCACATCGCCCAAATAATCTGCTGTCGATGACCTTTGGTTTCGCGCTTCTCGGCGCACTGATACTATTGCTGCCCGGGTTCGCCGGTTATTACGGCATCCGGCTCGCCGAAACCGCCAACCTTATCAAGCCAGCGCCTGATCGGCCAAACTCTAATTTCACGATCTTCGTTATCGTTCTGCTTGCTCTGGTTGCGCATCTGGCAGGGGCCGTCCTTTTTGCCGCGAACGAAATCGTTGCTCGGTCGGCCGTGCTGCTGCACCTCCCCTTTGATCCTAACGCGTATCACGTGTTGTGGAGCGGTCAGGTTACTGGCACCATGTCGAGCGTCGCCTTTGCATGGGAGCTGGGCTATTTTCTGCTGCTGACTTTCGGCATGGGCATTGGCTGTAACATGCTGGTGGCCCAAAGCCGCATTACCTCGGTGACAGAGCCGCCGAGGTTCGGATGGCTTCTGCCGATCGCCAGACAAGTCGAGGCCGGTAGCCACGTCGTGATTGGCTACGTCTTGACGACAACCGGGCATGATGGAGCATGGATCGCTTACCAAGGCATGGTCCGGCGGTTGGCGCTGAACGATGACGATGCAATCGAGATGATCGTGCTCGAACAATGCGATCGGTTCGTGGTGCGGATCGTCGATGGCAAGGTCGAGCGGGTCGCCAGCGGAGGGCAGACCATCGAACTGCTTCATTTGCGCAACGAGCAAGTTGCCAATTATGCTCTGGAAGTGATCGAAGTCACCGAAGCAGAGTAACTGCGGCCAGATCGGCATCGCGGTTATCGATCCACCACTTGGCCTCGGCTTGCGCGCTGAAGCGCCTGGCAGCCTCGGGATCCTTGCGCACGGTAGCGGCAAGACGCTGGGCACGGATGTTCTCGGCCCAGGCCACCTGGCGTTCGCTACCGGTAAGCGCGGGTAGCGCGATGTCGGCGAGCGCAGCCTCGTCGGACATCGCTTGTTCGGCCGCTTTTGCGGCTTTGCCGGTGCGGTAGCAGCTGGCGCATTTGCGGCGTTTAAGCTGCCGCGCCCTGGTCTCGGCGACGTAGGCAAAGTCGGCGACGATCGTGTGGGTCTCGAGATGGCCACAGCTGTGAACGACTTCCCAGTTCATCGGCAACTCCTATCGTGTCGGCACTATGGTATTCGACTGGTGTTGCCAGCCAATTTGAGTCAATTCGAGTCCGAATTGCGCTGAATGGAGTCAGCTGGTCTGGAGCAGCCTGGCCAGGATTGTTTCAGCATCTGGGACAGGCACAAACAGCCGTGTGCGGTATTGGATGACCTCGGTGAAACAGCCCAGCGATTTCAGCCACGGCAACTGGTCGGCCGGCGCGCCGACGAGCTCGACCCGCTGGTTGCCATTCACGATCGCGCGCTTGACGGTCATGGCGAACGGACGGACCAGATCGACGCTACGGCCGGATAGGACCGAGCGGGCGATGGCATCGACGGGCAGGTCATCGGTCCTGGCGATGCCCAGCTTGGTGTAGAGCTGGACGATATGCTGCTCGAATACGAGCCGGCCAAGCCACGAATTGCCGTCTTGGTCGACAATGCGATTGACCGCCAAATGATCGGACGGCAGCGCCGACCAGATCGGCAGCAGCAGCCCCGTGGCGAGCCGGATCGTCTCAATATCGACTTGGGCGGCGGCCTCGGTCACCTCGGCTATCCATTTGGCCGCGAAGGTCGATTGATCGATTTCCTCCCATGCGCTTTCGAGCAGGTCCGCCTCGCGCAGATATTCACGCCGGCACGGACGCAGCAGCTCGATGCGGCGGATCGGCTCGCCCTCTTCGTCCATCCAGGACCGGCCGCGGGAGCGCAGCGCGACACGGTTCGAGCGCGCGTTGACGACGAAAGCCGCGTTATCAAGCCAGTTGGCAAGGTCGAGCACGCGTTCCAGCGACACCGGCGTCTTGCGCCGGGCGATCTCGATGGTGAGCAGATGCGAGGTTGCACCCGACAGTGGATCGGTACGCAGCAGCGTGTCATCGATGACCCGGGCAGTGTCGGCGGTAATCGTCTCGACGCCGATGTCGAGCGTGCCGGCATCGCGCGCGGCTGCGACGCGGGTTTCGACAAGCGCCAGGAACTCGTCGAAGATCGTGTTCTGCAAGCTGATCGGCAATGCGAGCAGGCGGTTCAGCCAGCGCTGGATCGGTGGCAGCTCTTCCTTGAGCCCGCCGTCGCTCGCCTGCAACTCGAGCCCGGTGCGGGCGCAGAAGTCGGCCATCGTCGTGCTCTTGAGCTTTCCGTCGTCGAGCAGGTGAAACCAGGTGATAAGCGCATCCTTGGCGTATGCGCTTTCCAGATTGTCGGCCGGATCGAACAGACCCTGCCCGCCGGTCTGGCGCTGACCGCGCGTGAGTGCACCCAAGCTGTCGAGCCGGCGCGCGATCGTCGAGGTAAACCGCAGCTCGCCCTTGCAGTCGGTCGTGACCGGCCGGAACAGCGGGGTTGATGCCTGATGCGTGCGATGCGTGCGGCCCAGGCCCTGGATCGCGCGATCAGCGCGCCACCCGGGCTCGAGCAGGAAGTGGACGCGTTGCTGCTGGTTCTTTGCCTCCAGACTGGCGTGGTACGAACGCCCGGTGCCGCCGGCGTCGGAGAATACCAGCACCCGCTTGGTGCCGGCCATGAAGGCAGCGGCCTCGACTTGCGAGGTGCGCGATGAGCGCGTCTCAACCCTTTGGCGACCATCGGATGTGGGCACGAGGCGTTTGCTGCGCCCCGTGATTTCGGCCACTTGATCTGGCCCAAAATGCTCAATGATCGCATCGAGGGCGGATTTGACCGGTGGCAGCGCGCAAATGTTCTCGATCATGGCGTCGCGCGAGGCGATTGCATCGGGATTGTGGACCGGATTGCCATCCTCGTCATTCATTGGCGCTGATCGGGCAGTACCAGTATCGTCGGTATAGACCTGCATCTGCCGGGTCGGGAAAGCGCGGGTCAGATAGTCGATGATGTATTCGGTTGGCGATAAATCGATGTCGGCCTCGGCGCGCTCGTCCGGTGACATAGCCGACAGCCGGCGATCGAGGATGGCCTCGGCGGTGGTGACAAGCTGCAGCACGACGGATTGGCCGGCCTTCAGGTGGTCTTCGACGGCAGCGATCACCGTCGGCAGTTTCATGGCCAGCAACACTTGGCCGAAGAAGCGCTGCTTGGTGGACTCGAGCCGCGAGCGGGCGGCTGCCTTGGCGCCGCTGTTGAGCGTAGCATTGTCGAGACCATCGACCACGGCGGTCAGTTCGAGCGCGGCTTCCATGTTCTGGTGTATAACGCTCCAGGCATCGGCGTAGGTGTCGTAGACGCCGATCTGGGCCGGGGTCAGCGCATGGCGCAGGATGTCGTATTCGACGCCGGCAAAACTGAGCGCCCGCGACGTATAGAGCCCCAGCGCCTTGAGGTCGCGGGCCACCAGTTCCATCGCCGCGATGCCGCCCTTGCGGATTTCGGTGATGAACGCCTCGCGGGTGGCAAAAGCCGTCTCCGGCCCCCACAGGCCGAGCCGCACCGCATAGGCCAGGTTATTGACATCAGAGGCGCCGGTGGCAGAGGCATAAAGCACGCGCGCGTCCGGCAGCTTGTTTTGCAGGAGCACGCCGCAGATGCCCTGCTGCGAGCCGGCGGTCTTGCCCATGGCCCCTTCCCCCCCGGCGACGCCGCCCATTTCGTGTGCTTCGTCGAACGCGATCACTCCGTCGAAATCAGGGCCGGCCCAATCGAGGATCTGCTGGAGGCGCGAGGCATCGCTGCGCATCGAGCGCAGCGTCGGATAAGTGACGAACAGCACGCCTTCCTCGAGCCGGATCGGCTGATCGATCTTCCAGGTGGAAACCGGCTGTACGTCGGCCGACAGACCGCCGAGCGCGGTCCAGTCTCGGCGCGCGTCTTCGAGCAGCGGCTCGTTCTTCGAGACCCAGATATGGCGGCGGCGCCCGGCGAGCCAATTGTCGAGGATGCAAGCAGCGATCTGCCGGCCTTTGCCAGCGCCGGTGCCGTCACCCAGGAAAAAGCCAGTGCGATATTGGCGGCCTTCAGGGTCGATGGTCAGCCCGACGCCTTCTACGGCAGGCTTGAAGGTACCCGGCAGCATCCGGCTCCAGGCATGGCCAGCGTAGACGACGGTCTCCAGCTGCGAGGCTGACAGCATGCGCTCGGCAACGGTACGCTCGGGCAGCTTGGCGACATGCGAGGGGATTGGCGCCGGGATCGAGCCCATCGCTACCGATTCAACCAGCGCGGTCGGGTGCTCACCGGCGGTATCAAACACGATGCGGCTTGGACGATAAGGCAGGTAAACGCCGACCTGCTGTGCCAGCGGTGCCGGTGCCGACAGGGTTTGGTAGGCGACCGGCAGGACATGATTGCGAACCGGCGCATGCGACGGGCGTGCGGTGGTTGCCTTGACCGCGCGCGCGGCGCCGAACATCGCCAGGGGAGGCTTGGCGGTAGGGGTTGCCGCTATCGGGGTATCACCCACGATGCGCAGCCGCTCGGGGATGCTGATGATCGAAAGGAAGTCTGCTACTGCCGCACGCTGGATCGTCGCGGGGATGATGTTGCCCGGCGCCTTGTCGATGACGTAGAGCCGCACCGCGATGTCGGTACCATGCTTGCGATAGCAATGCTCGAGCCGCAGCGAGAGCCGCACCGTGCAGTTGGCGAGCACCGTCTCGTAGACTGCGCGCAGGCGGGCACTTGGCGCGAACCAATCGGGCATAATCGCCACGATGCGGCCGCTCTTAGCGGCCCGGCGGATCGCGGCCTGCAAGTGACGCGCTGCGGCCAAATCGTCGGCGCCGCAGCCGAGGCTGCGTGAGAACGGTGGGTTCATCAGGACAACGCTGGGACGGGGCAGCGCTGCATGATGCGCGACCAGGGCCGCGCCATCGGCGCGGGTGATAACCGTGTTGAGAAATACCCAGGCAAGCCGGGCGCGGCGCTTGGGATCGAGTTCGTTTAGGTGCAGGACAGCGGATGACGGAACGTGTGCCACCAAAAGCCCGTTGCCGGCGCTCGGCTCGAGCACGATGTCGTCGGTGCCGATGTTGGCAAGCAGGACAGCAAGCGCGGCGATGTCCACTGGGGTCGAAAACTGCTGTAGCGCGATCTGGTCCTCGCTGCGCACGGTCTGGGTCGGCAAGCGCTCCATCAGCGTGAGGGCGTGGCGAACATCGGCGAGGTCGATCAGCGCATAGGGCCGGCTAGCGAGATGCAGCGCGAGCGCATGTTCTAGCACTTCGAAGCTGTCGCGCTGGGTCCAGCGGCCGGCGGCGTCGGTATCGCCGAATGCGTCCACCATCGCGGCGTTGAGGTCGTGGCGGGTGATGGGTGCGTCGCCGGCAAGCAGTGCGGCGATCGTGCGCGCCGCGTGATGGTCAGGATGCTCGAGTGTGGTGAACAAGTCGGACATGGCAGGGTTC
>CAXTOI010000053.1:0-7406 GCA_964245645.1 uncultured Novosphingobium sp.
CCGATTCTCATCTTGATTGTCGCTGCGTTCTCAACTTGATTGCCGCGCAGCACTCAGCGGCCGATACTCGTCGCAAGGTGAACGTGCAGCCGAGGCGGTGGCCTGATCATGGCGACGAACGTTCCTGGCGCCGAAACCGCCGGCCTGCGCGGCGCATATTGGGATCCCGAGCGTGTGCCGGCGGAAATGACCCTGACGGTCCACCCCCTCAGAACCCATGACGGCCAAATCGTCTCGGCCTATCTCTATGCCCGCGGCGGTGAGAAGGCCGCTGCCATCATCGCGCATCCGCGTGAGCATCTCGTCGCGTATTATCTGGCGGCCGAGCTGGCGCGGCAGGGGCTGGCTGTGCTGCTTCCTGCGCCACGGCTGATCGGCAACGACATCCGGCTGGAGCACGAGACCGCAATCGCCGACCTTGCCGCATCGATGCGGTTCCTGCTCGAGGCAGGGTACGAGCGCATCATCCAGGTCGGCAATTCGGGTGGCGGCCCGCTCTTTGCCTTCTACAACCAGCAAGCGCTCCGGGCGCCCGAGAAGCGCCTCGTGCAAACTCCGGCTGGCAAGCCTGTTGCTCTTGCAGCTGTGGACATGATCCCTGCCGATGGCATGATCTTCGTGTCGGCTCATCTTGGGCAAGGCCGGCTGCTGATGAACGGCATCGATCCATCGGTGACCGACGAAAACGACGCGCTATCGACCGATCCGTCATTGGATCCGTTCAGTCCCGCGAACGGCTTCTCCGGCAAAGGCGCGACATATGATGCAGCCTTCGTGGCGCGCTATCGGGCGGCGCAAGTGGAGCGGGTGAGGCGGCTGGATGCGCATGCGCGCGAGCTCGTGGCGGAGCGCCGGGTCGCGCGTCAGCGGCTTGAGAATAGCCCGACGCCCCGCGACCGCAAGGTAGCCGCGCACACCGCGATCTTCGAGATCTGGCGTACCGATGCCGATTTGCGATGCTGGGACCTCAGCATGGATCCCTCCGCCAGGACAATCGGATCGCTATGGGGCCGAAACCCGGCGGTTTCGAACCTGGGCAGCATCGGGTTCGGCCGGCTCTGCACGGCCGACAGCTGGCTGTCGACATGGTCCGGTCTGTCGTCCAATGCGTCGATGGAGGCCTGCGCCCCTGCGATCGAGCAGCCGACGCTGATGATCGAATATACCGGCGATGCCTCGACGTTCCCGAGTGACAACGACCAGTTGTTCGCATGGATCGGCGCATCGGACAAGCGGCGGCTGAAGTTTGCGGGCGATCACCACGGGCGGCCTATCCGATCGGGCGATCAGAGTGCGCGGCCCGCCGTGGGCGACGCCATGGGTCAGTGGATCGGTGAGACCTTCGGCATCCGGCTTCCTGTTTGATGAGGTAAACTGATATGTTGGCAAAGACCCGCGAAGACCGTGGACTGCCGTCGTCGGCGGGCTCCTCACCGCTTTTGAATGGCGTGCATCACACGGCGCGTCCGACATGGAAACTCGCTGAAACGGTGGCGTTCTACCGGGACGTGTTGGGGTTGGAATTGGTCCATGCCATTTCGGCCCGGGGATGGGGACCTGAAACCCATCCTGATTTTCTGCACTTCTTCTTCGACTCGGGTGAGGGAAGTACCATCGCCTTCTTCTACTACCTTAAGGAGGATAAGCCGGCCGACACAGTCGAGGTCGGCAGCTGGCTTTATAATTCCGTCCACACAGCCTGGCGTGTCAAAACCGAGGAGCAGCTCGTCGCCTGGCGCGAACGGCTGGAGGCCAAGGGCTTCAAGGTCATGCAAGCCGCCCATGAAATCATCGAATCCATCTACGTGACCGATCCGAACGGCTATGTCGTGGAAATCGCTTGGCAGCGTCGACAGATCAACGCCGCCGATGCGACAGACGCGGCCTTGACCATCGATGCGGCGATCCAGATCGAGGCGAAGCAGAACCGTCGCCTCGAGACGATGGACGAGGTGTGGCGCAGAAAGGCCGGACTTGTCGACGCGATGCTGAATTCGGCAGTCTGATGCCCCGCCTGTTTGTCCTTGATGTCCCGGAATTCGCGGGTCTGATCAATGCCGCGCGCGAAGATCAGGAGATCGAGGTGAGCGCGGTACAGCATGGCTATGTGACGCTCTCAAGTGATCAGGATCTGGTGTTCGATCGCCGCAAGGCTGGCTTCAAGCCGGCGGTCTGGTATAGTTGCTGCAGCGGCGGTGTTGAAGGCGTAACTGGTTTGATGTGACTTTGCGGGTGGATGATATCCGCACCCGCAGCTTCGTATCGACGTGGAGGCACGGATGCAGTGCGGCGACTTGATATTCGATGGCAGGATTTCACCGATCCTCGTCGACGATAAGTCAAAGGTCAGCCAGCCGATCCCCCCGCAGTTCCGCGCTAAGCTTGAGGCGTATCAACACAGAGCGGCGCGTTAAGCCGATCACGCGTTGCAACGGTGATTGAGCGATGTTGTCACCCGACACACTTGACGAATTTCCGCCATCTGAGTAGAACAAGGTTGATTGTTGCGCTCGTTCGTATCCAGTCCACGATATTTGTATCAATCGCAGGATTTGAACCGTGCCAACCGTGGCGATCGCAGACATGACGCGGTGGGTTGGCCGCGAAGTCGCGTCTGACTGGATCGAGGTTTCGCAACGGACCATCGATCAATTTGCCGAAGCAACCGGCGATCGCCAATTCATCCATGTCGATCCGGAACGAGCGGCGGCGACCCCGTTAGGAGGCACGATCGCTCACGGCTTTCTAACTCTTTCGCTTCTTTCCCGGCTGATCGCAATGGCAGACGTGCCGCGGCCCGAGCATGTCCGGATGATTATCAATTACGGTCTCGACAAGGTCCGCTTTTTGAGTGCGGTTCGTACGAGTGCTCGCGTCCGCGGGTGCTTCACTCTGCAGGCGTTCGAAGAGAAAAGGCCCGGACAATATCGGAAGATCGACGTCTGTACCGTCGAGATCGAAGGTCAGCGAAAGCCGGCCCTGGTAGCCGATTGGATAAGTCAGGTCCTGCTTTAGGATATAAGAAGAAAGTCATTGCGAGCCGCAGCAATTCTCGCCACGGCCCGTATCTTGGACCGGTCGGTATTGGTAGGTACTATATAAGTTGAAGCCGTTATTGGGATCGGCCACGTTGCCGATCATGGGAATGTCAGGGCCGGTGGCGCTGTGGCCGCCTGAAAACCTGGCGCCCCGCGCCAAGTTTGAGCGGGGGCCATCAACCAAATCGGCCCTTGCAAACTCGGCTATATGTGCCTATGTCATAGGCACAGTAGGAATTTCATGCCAACAAGCACTCGTTTCGTCGTCTCTGTCCACACCCTCGTCAACCTGGCGGCTGGCGATGGGGCGCCTATGCGGTCCGAAGATCTCGCATTTTCGGCCAACACCAGTCCCACCGTTATCCGCAGTCTTCTGGTCCGCTTGAACGAGGCTGGTCTTACCAAGTCGCAACTTGGCAGTGGCGGGGGGGCTTTGCTCGCGCGACCGGCCGAGCGGATCACTCTGTTGGAAGTCTACTTGGCTGTGGAGGATGCGGAACTGTTTTCCGTCCACCGCGAGAAGCCCTGCAAAGATTGTCTGATCGGAGGGAACATTATCGAAGCTATCCAGCCCATATTGGACAAGGCTCGCCACGCGATGGAGCAGGAATTGGGGAACGCGACGGTTGCTCAACTCGCTACAGATGTGGCGCGGATTGGGCATTTTTCGCTGCCTCTCATCCTGTAAAAATTTGCCTAGATATGTCTGTTTGTTAACAACACATCAACATAACTGATTATCAGAAGGAACCTCTCTATGCCCAAGTTGCTCGTCATCGAGGTCAGCCCTCGCGGCGCTTATTCGGCTTCACGCGCCCTTTCCCTGGATTTCGTGTCCGCCTGGAGGGTGAGCCATCTGGAGGGCGAAGTCGTTGTGCGCGACCTAGCGCAGACGCGGCTACCGTACATCGACCTGGATTGGATTGGCGGCGCCTTTAGCCCGCCTGATCAGCGCTCCGAGGAGATGAAGGCCGCATTGGAAGTCGGAGACGAACTGATCGCTGAACTCAAGGCGGTCGATCACATCCTTATCGCGACCCCCATGTACAACTTTTCGATCCCGGCCGTTCTCAAGGCGTACATCGATCACGTCTGTCGGGTTGGCGAGACATTCACGATGGCCTATGAAGGGCTCGTCACCGGCAAGAAGGCGACCGTCATTCTTGCGTCAGGCAGCGACTTTTCGCCTGGGACGCCCTACGAAACTGCCAACATGGCCAGTTCCTACTTAAGGCAGATCCTCGGGTTCATCGGCATCAACGACGTCGAGATCGTCCTAGCGGGTCGCACCCTGGCGCTCATGACCGGCGAGACGACGATCGACACCTTCCGGGATGCCCATCGTCCCGCGCTCAACGTAGCAGCCATGGAGGCTGCCTGAAGAGGGCCGGCCAGTTGCTTCGGTCGGGTCGATCGGCCCGGTTGACGCATAACCGTGGCCGCCAAACACCTGCTGGGCCTGAACGACACTTTGAACCCATGTCGGTGAAGGCGGCTTTGATCACCGGCATCAGCAGGGCGACCAGCCCGTCCGCCCGCTTCCGCTCGGCCGCATCGGCATGGCAGCGCGCGCGATCAAGCGGTAATACAATCGGCCCCGGTCTTTGACCGGGGCCAGTGGGTGACGCTCAAGCGCCGCGCGGGCTTTACCAATGGCCCAAGCGTCAAGGTTTGGGCCATTGGTATAACACGCTCCAGCCCACAAGCGCGCATCCGCCTTCGAAGCGCACAGCAGACCCTGTTGGCCGAACCGATCAATGCACGCGATGGCTTGGTTGGTGATCGCACCACGCTCAAAAACCGTGAGCAAAACCTTGTCGTCGTGCTGCTTAAACGGCAGTGCAAACAGCGCATCGAACAGGTCGCCCGCCACATCGAAGCCTTCGACATCAGATCGCCGCCATCATCGCTGCCGATACCAGTCTTGCCCTGCTCAAAGCAGACCGACTGTGGGTCAAATCTCTCGCTCGACCAGCACCGATACTAAAGTTGCGACGAGATCTGTTCGTCAGATCAGATCTATTATTTGGCGGTAGCGCGCTGGCTCACGCCGGCTGAGGGGCAGCGGCAGAAGCGTAAACCTTGATCTCCTGGAATTCCTCAATCGCTCGCGGACCGCACAGCAGGCCGACGCCGCTCTGCTTGTATCCGCTCTGCTCGAAATGCTCGGACAGCACGCCCCAGCAATTCTGCCATATATGGCCAGCTTGGATTGCACTGCCTATACGATCGCCGCGGGCGGCGTCGCGCGTGAAGATGGAGGCTGCCAGGCCGTATTCGGTTGCATTGGCGCGCGCGATTGCATCGGCTTCCGTGTCGAAGATCTCAAAGGTCTGGACGGGTCCGAACAGCTCGTTCTGGATGATGAAGGAGTCGAGCGCGTCGACCTCGATCAGGCTCGGCCTGTAGAAGGCGCCGTCCGCGAGCAGGCCTTTGTCGATCGCACCGCCGCGGACTAGAATTTTGCCGTAGGCGGCGGCCTCGGACACGTGCTTGTCAACGCGCATCACGCTGGCACGGTCGATTAACGGCCCGAGCTGGGCGTCGGGATCCTCGCTGCCGCCCAGACGGACATTGTTATAGGCCCCGATCAGCGCTTCGCGGAGCGCGTCCGCTACCCCCCGTTGAACGAGCACGCGGGAACCCGTGCAGCAAAATTGACCGTTCATGGCGAGCAGCGCCATGACGATCTGAGGAACGGCGACGCCGAGGTCTGCATCGTCAAATACGATCAGCGGCGTCTTACCGCCGAGTTCAAGGTTCATGCGCTTCAGCGTCTTGGCGCCGGCCTCGGCTATCAGCCGCCCGACTGCGGTGCTGCCGGTGTAGCTGATTGCGTTCACGTCGCGAGATTCGACCAGCATGGCGGCGGCGACACTGCCGCTTTCGGTTAGGCAGTTCAGCACGCCGGCAGGCAAGAGCGTCGTCGCGGCGACCGCCTCGGCGAACAGGCCGTTGGTAAGGCCGGTCTGGTGCGGCAGCTTGAGCACGACGGTACAGCCCGCAGCGAGCGCAGGGCCGATCGCCCGAATCGAGAGGATGATCGGCGAGTTCCACGGTGAGATCACGCCGACCACTCCCATCGGCTCCAGTTCGGAGCGGAATAAAACGCCAGGCGCCGTCTCCATCGAGCGCCCGCCGGTCTGTAGGAGCACGCTTGCCGCCGCGTAACGCAGCCACTCGATTGCTCCCTTCATCTCCCATTGGGTCTGGGAATGGAGCTTGCCGCCCTCGCGGCTGAGCATGAGCGCGATGTCGGCCGACCGTTCATCGAGATGATTGGCGAGTTCTTCCAAGGCGCGCGAGCGGAGCGAGCGATCCTTCGACCAACTTCCGGCGTCGAACGCCGCGCGGGCGCCCTTGATTGCTTGCCGCGCCTCCGGCTCGCCGACGTCCACATATTGGCCCAGCACCTCTCCGGTTGACGGGCTGATCGAGGCCTTGACGGTTCCGCCATTACTCCAAGCGCCGGCAACCCAGTTCCGCGAGGGTGCGGCCGCGATCGGTGTCTGCTGATTCATAGTCGTCCTGCTCCTAATACGGCTCTCACGTTCGAGCGGCAGCGCCGGCGACGGCATGCCCGACACCTGCATGACCGGTTTAAGGTTGACTTGCGAACGCCGGCGTTTGATATCTAACACGTACGTCGGGGAAGGAAAGCCTCAATGAGCAGCATGAACCGCGGACGGTCCTATCGCGTTGGACAGATCGTGCCGAGCTCCAATACGACAATGGAGACCGAAATACCGGCGATTCCCAAGATCGAGTCGCGCGTCGGCATCCCTGTCCTGTCTTCGGCCGTTGGCACCGCCTTCCGGTTGCTGGAGGAACTCGGGCTTGAGACGAAGGTGCCGGACGCAGGCGCCCTGCTCAACGGAACTTATTCCACCGCCGCCTGCCGCATGCGGCAGGCGGTAGGAGCCTAAGCGGATGCAGACTCCCAGCAGCGGCGGCGAGACGGCCGGCCTGCACGGCGCCTTTTGGGATCTCGGCCGCGTGCCGAAGGCATGACGCTGACAGTGCATCCGCTGTGGGCGCATGACGGCCAAGTCGTCCCGACTTATCTTTACCGCAAGGGCGGCAAGAAGGTAGCGGCAGTGGCCGCCCATCCGCGCAAGCACCTGGTCGCAAACTATCTGGCCGCCGAACTTGGCCGGCAGGGCATTGCGGTGCTGCTGCCCACGTCGCGGCTGATCGGCAACGACATCCAGCTCGAGCATGAGGTGGCGATCGCCGATCTCGCCGCGTCGATGCGTTTCCTGCGCGAGGCCGTGTACCCCACGTTTCCCACCGAGAAGGACGCATTGTTCGACTGGATCGGTGCGTCCGAGAGGCGGACGCTTAAATTCGCCGGGGGATCACCACAGT
>CAXTOI010000053.1:7416-12638 GCA_964245645.1 uncultured Novosphingobium sp.
AGGCGAGTGCAAGACCGCTCGCCGGATCCGCGATCGAAGCATGGACCGCCGAGCGCTTCGGCAGATAATCAACCTTGAAGGAAAGACCAAAGATGCCCGCCGAATTAGCTGCGCCGAACCCGACCGGCCAGGCAACTGCTCATCCGTGCCTCCACGGTGTGCATCATACGGCACGTCCGACTTGGAAGCTCGCCGAGACGGTGCACTTCTACCGCGACGTTCTGGGCCTCGATCTAGTTCATGCGATTTCTGCGCGGGGTTGGGGTCCCGAAACTCACCCGGATTTCCTGCACTTCTTCTGCTCGTCCGGCCAAGGCAGCACGATCGCGTTCTTCTACTATCTCGGAGCCGATCAGCCGGCCGACGCGGCCGAGCCCGGCAGCTGGCTGTACAATTCGGTACATACCGCCTGGCGCGTGGAGACGGAAGAGGAGCTGATCGCATGGCGCGGACGGCTTGAGCATCACGGCTACGAGATCATGCAGGCGGCGCACGAGATCATTGAATCGCTATATGTCACCGATCCGAATGGCTACGCTGTGGAAATTGCGTGGGAGCGGCGCGAGTTCAACGCGCATGACGCCCGCGACGCGGCGTTCACGCTGGAGGCCGCGATCCAGCTCGAGGCGGAGCAGGCGCAGCGGTTGCGGACCATCGACGGGATTTGGCGGCGCAAGGCGGCCTTGGTCAGCGCCTATCTAGGCGCGGCGGCCTAATGCCGCGGATCTTCGTGCTCGATGTTCCGGAATTCGCGGGTCTGGTCGCCGTCGCACACGCAGATGCCAACCTGACGGTCAGCACTGCTCGCAACGGCTATATCGAGATCAGCAGCGCAACGGACCTCGTGTTCGACCGGCGCCAGGCCGGCTTCAAGCCCGCCGTCTGGTATAGCTGCTGCAGCGGCGGCGTGGAGGGCGTGATCGCCGAATATGGTCGCGATACCCTGCGCATCGTCGACGGCGACGGGCAGCCATGAGGGTCGCGATCATCGGCGCGGGGCCGGCTGGCCTGTATTTCGCCAGGTTGCTGCAACGCGCCGGTTCGGGTCACCAGGTCGAAGTCTTCGAGCAGGGTCCGCGCGGCGCGACCTGGGGGTTCGGGGTCGGTCTCGGCAGTCGCGTGATGCGAGAGATCGAGACGCTGGACCCGCCGGTCCACAGTGCGATCGTCTCGGCGATGGATTTCGGCACCCGCCAGCTGATCAGGCTGGAAGAGCGGAACTTCACGATAGAATATCCCGAGCCGCTCGGCGCGATCGGACGGCTCGGGCTGCTCGGCATCCTCGCCGATGCCGCCGAGGAGCGCGGCGTGCTGCTGCGTTACGATCACCGCGAGGACGATGTCGATCGGCTTGCCGCCGATTACGACCTGGTGGTCGCCGCCGACGGGATCGGCTCTTCTTTGCGCGCGCAGCGCAGCTCCGCGCTGGGCTTGTCGGCCTACGAGCTGACAAACCGGTTCGCCTGGTACGGCGTCGCCACCGCGTTGCGCCCGATGGCCCTGGTTTTCCGTACCTATTCGGGCGGCGTTTTCATTGGCCATTATTATCCCTACAACGCAACGATGAGCACATTCGTCGCCGAATGCGACGCCGCGACTTGGTCGTTATTCAGCATGGAGACCATGTCTGACCAAGAGCGCAAGGTTCTGATGGAGACAGTATTCGCGCCGGAGCTTAAGGGGCGGGTGCTGGTCGAGAACCGATCAATCTGGCGGTGCTTTCCCGTGGTCACCAACCAGCGCTGGTCTGACGGCAACCTGGTGCTGCTCGGCGACGCGCTGCAAAGCGCCCACTTTTCAATCGGCAGCGGCACGCGGCTGGCAATGGAGGATGCGGCAGCGCTGTTCGCGGCGATCACGCAAGCCGGCCCGGATATTGGCGCGGCGCTGGCCCGGTTCGAAGTGATTCGCCGGCCCGCGCGCCACACCTTCGGCGAGGCCGCGCGGAAGAGCTTCGAATGGTATGAACGGATCGCCAGCCACATGGATCAGCCGATCCTTGACTTCATCCACGACTTTCTAACCAGAACCGGCCGGATCAATGACGAGCGACTGCGAACCTACGCGCCGAATTTCCTCGAAGCTTTTCAGAAGCATCAGGCCGCGCGCGCAGCCTAGCAGAACAAATTGGGAGAGGAATTATGACTGGCGTCAAGCAGCCGATGCCGGGAGTCAGCTATCTTTCGACGTCCGTACTAAAATATCATGCCGCCGAAGGCGTGCTTACCGAGCAGACGCTGACGGACACGTCCAGCGAGGCCTCGCAGCGCTGGCCGGAGCGCGTTGCACTCTCCGAACCCGGCGTGACGCTCAGCGCTATCTGGCGTTCGAGGGGCGGGTTAAAGACGTGATCGACCGCGGCGGCGAGAAGATCAACTGCTCCGAGGTCGAATTGGCAGTCAACCAGCACGCCAAGGTCGCCGCGGTGATGTGCGTCGCCATGGCGGATCGCGAATATGGCGAGAAGATGTGCGCGTTTGTGATGCTAGAGGAAGGTGTCGAGACGCTCAATGTCGCGGAGATCGTCGTGCATCTCGACGGGCTCGGCTTTGCCAAGTTCAAGTCTCCCGAGCGGATCGAGGTGGTCGAAGGCTTCCCGATCCCTCCTCAGGCAAGCCCTCCAAGCCGATGCTGCGCGATATGATTGCCAAGAAGCCGGAGCACGAACAGCGCGAGCAAGAGCGCCAGGCGGCGGCATGAGCGATCTCCCGGACTATACCGAGGCGCTGATTGCGCGGCGGCCGGTGGTGGTGCGGCGACGGGTGCTCTGGTCGGACTGCGATCCCGCGCGGATCGTCTACACCGGCCGCATCTTCGACTATTTGTCGTCGGCCTATGGGTGGTTCCTTCGTGAGGTACTGAATGAGGGCGAACCCCTCGCCGCATCGGGCCTCGGCACGCCCATGAAGGCGATGTCGCTCGAGTTCCACGGCATGTTGTGGCCAGACGACTGGTTCGAGATGACGGTGCTGGTGACAGGCATCCGAACCCGGACCTTCGATCTCGAGGTCACGTCCAAGTCCGACAAGGGATCAGCGGTTTTCACAGGCAAGATCTCGCCGATCTTCGTGTCCGACGCGAGCAAGGTCAGTTGCGCTATACCCAACGCGTTCAGAGAGAAGCTCGAGCGCTACCAATCACCATAGCTTGGAGGAGCCGAACCGATGGGCATATCTATCGATGTAGCCGCGCTGGCCGCCAAGCAGGCCATCACCGAGGTCCTGCACCAATATTGCCGGGCGATGGACAGGATGGATCGTGATTTGGCGATCGACTGCTATCATACCGACGCCGTCGATCAGCATAGTAACCTTTTCACAGGTTCGCGGGAGGGATGGGCCGCGTGGGTCGAGCAGTTCCACGCGCCTATGCTGGTCACCCGTCACGTTCTGTCCAACGTCATAATCGAGCTGGACGGAGACGATGCCTGGGTCGAAAGCTACTGGACGTTGCTGCTGCGCACGCCACGCGACAACCGGCTCTACGACGTGTCTCTCGGCGGCCGCTACCTTGACCATTTCAGGGCCGTTGATGGCGTTTGGGCGATCCAGCATCGCCGCACCACCAACGATTGGGACCGGGTCGACGAGGTGACCGCGACCGTAGGCGACACCGATGGGCAGCCTCTGGTCGAGATCGATACCTCGCTGCCCAGCTTCGTCGCTCACCGCGACCAAAGCGATCCGTCCTATGACTTCCTGCAAGGTCACAGGACCAATTTCCACAGCTGACGGGCGGTGGGCTCAATCGCTAGTTGACACGAGCGTCGAATATAGGTCATCTAAGTCGGAGATCAGCAGTCGAGCGCGTCAACGCGCGGACGTGCTGGTCTTCGAAAAACAAGAACTCTGGAGGGGATCTTTCATGTCAGGTATTTACGCCGGCCTTCGTTATGGGATCAGCACCAGCGTGTTGGTGATTTCGTTGGCATTGGGTCAGCCGGTTTGGGCGCAAGCCGCGAGGCCGGGAAACGGGGCCGTATCGGACCAAGCCTCAAAAACCACGGCGGCAACGCCCGCTGACGCGAACACCGCCGAGGCCAACACCGTCACAACCGCCAACGACCCCAACGGCACCGCCGTCGGCGACATTGTCGTCACCGCTCAAAAGCGCGAGCAGCGCCTGAACGACGTTGGTATGTCGATCAGCGCGATCGGAGCGGCCGAGCTCGCGACCAAGGGCGTTGTGCGCGCCGAAGACCTAGTGAAGGTCGTGCCGAGCCTGACGGTGACTCGCACGCAGTTCGACGTGCCGACCTACACGCTGCGCGGCGTCGGCTTTTTCGACAACAGCCTCGCGGCTCCGCCGACGGTCAGCATGTATCTGGATCAGGTGCCGTTCGCCTATCCGATCATGGCGCGCGGCGCGGCGATCGATCTTGAGCGTATCGAGGTGCTGAAGGGACCGCAGGGCACGGTGTTCGGACAGAATTCCACCGGCGGCCTTGTCAACTATATCGCGGCGAAGCCGACGACGGCCCTCTCGGCGGGCGCCGACGTTTCCTATAGCCGGTTCGGTCTGGTCGAGGCCAACGCGTTCGTCAGCGGCGCGCTCTCGCAGGACATCAAGGCGCGCCTGGCGGCCAGCACGTCGCAGGGTGGCGCCTGGCAGAAGAGCGCGACCCGCGACGACACGCTTGGCACTCAGCGCTTCTCGCGCGCGCGCCTGATTGTCGACGCCGATCCGACGAGCGCGCTGCGTCTCGCTCTCACTTTGGACGGCTGGATCGATCACTCTGACACGCAAGCCGCGCAGAGCATCGACGATGTTGACCCGGTCAACGGAGAGATGGTTAGCCCTGCGCTGATCGCGTCGCGCGAGGCGCAGAAGCTGCACCCGGACGACCCTCGCATCGCGGATTGGGATCCCGGCA
Source organism: uncultured Novosphingobium sp. (assembly GCA_964245645.1). Taxonomy (GTDB): domain Bacteria; phylum Pseudomonadota; class Alphaproteobacteria; order Sphingomonadales; family Sphingomonadaceae; genus Novosphingobium. The sequence goes on from CAXTOI010000053.1 coordinate 12,290, forward strand.
CGGATTTCCGGCGGCATGACTGGTTCGGCCAAGCCTCGCTGCGCGGTGACCTCGACGTGGCGCCCAATGTGACGCTGACCTCGATCAGCGCTTACTCCCACCTCCACCGCAACAGCCTGAACGACGGCGACGGCACCGCGGGCAAGGATTTGGTGATCCGCCTGTCCGGACACATCAACGACTTCTCACAGGAGCTGCGGCTTTCCGGCAGCAGCCTAGACCGGCGGCTGATCTGGTCGGCGGGCGGCAACTACCAACGGGACAAGGTGCTGGACGTCGATACGTTCTCGATCAACACTGACGGCAACGGCTTCGTCATCCCGTCGCTGGTGTCCTCGGTGCTCGCCGG
>CAXTOI010000054.1:0-12605 GCA_964245645.1 uncultured Novosphingobium sp.
GTATTCGTGTGAATGCACTGGTACCAGGTGCTACGGCGACGCCCATGTTCCTCAATCTTGTGGAAGGCAACGACGCGATCCGACAGTTCGTCGAATCGAAGCACCCGATCGGTCGCGTGGCGCGACCTTCCGAACTCGCCGAGGCCGCTGCTTGGTTGTTGTCGGATGCGGCTTCCTTCATTGCCGGTGCCTGCGTGATGGTCGATGGAGGCTTTACAGCGGTCTGACGCTCTCCTGCGCTCCTAAATAGTCGCGGCGCCGGTCGGACGTGCGCGGTTGGCGCCTCGGTTAGCAGGACCGCTGGTTTGGAGCTGGCCCGATCCTCACTGCGGATGAACGAGGAGCCATGCCAGATGCCGGATGCCGCGGATGCTGGGGTTTCCCGGACAAGCGAAACTTTCGATTTTGTGATCGTCGGTGGCGGGTCGGCCGGCTGCGTGCTTGCCAGTCGCTTAAGCGAGGACTCGCGAATCACGGTCTGCCTTCTTGAAGCCGGCGGACCCGACACGTCTGTGCTTATCCACGCGCCCGCCGGAATGGCGATGATGATGCACGCAGGAATCGCGAGTTATGCCTTCGAAACCGTCCCACAGCCGGCACTGAACGGCCGAAAGGGCTACCAGGCGCGTGGCAAGACGCTGGGCGGTTCCAGCTCGATCAACGCAATGCTCTACGTGCGCGGCAATCGCTGGGATTACGACGAATGGGAGCGGCTGGGGAATCCCGGCTGGAGCTATTGCGACGTGCTACCCTTCTTTTGCAAGGCGGAGAACAACGAACAGTTCGAGGACTCCTTTCATGGCAAGGGCGGCCCGCTCAATGTCACCTACCCCGACTTCGAGAGCCCGGTCAGCCGCGCTTTCGTGGAAGCGGCGGGATTGCATCAAATGCACGCCAATCCCGATTACAACGGTGCGCGGCAGGAGGGCGCCTTCCTGTTCCAAGCGACGCAGAAAAATGGCGAGCGGTGCAGCGCCGCCAGGGCCTATCTCACGCCCAATCTGGGCCGTCCCAACCTCCACGTGAAGACGCACGCGCGCAGCGAGCGAGTGCTGATCGAGGGTGCTCGCGCCACAGGTGTCTTGTTCGAGCAAGGGCGGATAAAGCGAGAGGTGCGCGCAAGACGCGAGGTGATCCTCTCCGCCGGCTCCTTCGCCTCACCCCAGCTCCTGATGCTGTCGGGGGTCGGCGACGGCAAGGCGCTACGCCGCCACGGTATCATGCCAGTGGTCGATCTGCCCGGCGTGGGTAAGAACCTGCAAGACCATATCGACTATACCCAGGTTTGGCGCAGCAAGGACACCAAAGGCACGTTCGGCATTTCGCTACGGGGCACGGCCGCCGTACTGGCGGGCGTTCACCGTTGGCGCCGTGAGCGCAAGGGACCGATCACGACGACGTTCGCCAGCGCTGGCGCGTTTCTACGCGTAGATCCCGCAAGTCCAGCTCCTGACCTTCAGTTTACCTTCGTGATCGCGATCGTCGACGATTACGGCCGCAAGACACACCTGGGCCACGGTTTTTCCAGCCACGTCAACATCACCCGCCCTCATAGCCGAGGCACGGTGTCGCTCGCCAGCGCCGACCCTGCTATCCCGCCCCTCATTGATCCGGCCTTTCTGTCCGACGAGCGCGACCTTGCGCTGCTGTTAAGAGGCAGCCAAATTCAGCAGGCGATCATCGAGTCGGGACCGTTCGACGCCATCCGCGGCGCGATGCTGTATCCGGTAAGCGCTTCCGACCCGGACCGCATGATCGCTGACATCCGCGCTCGTGCCGATAGCCAGTGGCATCCAGTCGGCACTTGCAAAATGGGTCCGGGCAGCGATCCTGCGGCGGTCGTTGACGCGAGGCTCAGGGTTAAAGGTATCAGCGGACTGCGGGTGGTTGACGCCTCGATCATGCCCAATCTGGTCAGCGGCAATACCAACGCGCCCACGATCATGATTGCCGAGAAAGCAGCTGCGCTGATAATCCAGGACTGACCGAGCTAGAACATCTCCAGCGAAAAGCGGGAAGCAGTTTTGCGTCCGAAATGCGAAAAACAGAGAGAGCATCGCTCCGGTGCAACCGCAGCGATGCTCTAGCCTAGCGCGACGGGGTTTGCTCGCCGACGCGGGGGTCGGCCATCCGCCCCGCAAATGCCGCCGAGGCGGCGGCAAGTAACCCCGGCAGGGCAAGAACGATCAGTGCTGTGCTAAAGCCGCCTCTCTCGTCCACAAAGAGGCCGACGACAACAGGTGCTACGAAACCCGCCAGGTTTCCGAAGGAGTTGGTCAATGCCGCAGCGGCGGCCGCGGCGTTTCCCTGTACGTGCACCCTCGGTATTCCCCAATAGGCCGCCATCGCCATGTAGCCGAAGGCGAGGCTGAACGACAGAAGCATCAACGCCACCGGCGGAGCGCCAAGTGTTAGGCCTCCTGCGATCATCGTAGCGGTCGAGGCGATGCAGGGGAATATCGCGTGCCAATAGCGCTCGTTCTTCCGCGCCGCGTGCGATGTCCACCACGGTGTCGCGACGGCCGCCAGCAGCCATGGCGCCGTGCTGCAGAGGCCCGAGGCGATCGGCGACATGCCGACCGAGTGAAGGATTTGTGGGAGCCATGCGACCAACGCCTGCGCACCTAGGCCGAGGCAGAAATATTGAAGGCCCAGCAGCCACACCTGGGCGTGGAAGATGGCGTGCCGCCACGACCCGGCGCGCCGTTCCGCGTTGTCCGCGACTAGCAATCTAGACAGTTCGGCTTTCTGCTGGCCGGAAAGCCAGTGCGCGTCGGCGATCCGGTCCGGGAGCGCCCGCCAGACAAAAAGCGCGACTAAAAGAGCGGGCAGCCCTTCGGCGATGAACATCCACCGCCAGCCGACGCTGGCGACGAGCGCGGTCGTAATGGGCATGCTGATCGCCACCGAAGCGGGCGCCATCGCGATGAACAGCCCCATGGCGCGAGAGAGCGCGCGGCGATCAAACCATTGGCCCAGGAAGTAGGCCACGGCCGGAAAGAAGCCCGCCTCGGCGAGACCAAGCAGGAAGCGAAGCTCGTAGAAGCCGTTCGCGCTGCGGACGAAGCCCATCGCAGTCGCTGCCACTCCCCAGAAGATCAGCATGCCTGCGATGCAGCGGCGCGCGCCTATCCTGACCAAGGTGACGTTCGCCGGAATGCCCCCAACGATGTATGCGATATAGAAGACGCCTGCACCAAGCCCGAAGGCAGATCCTGACAAGCCCAGATCGACCCGCATGCGCAGCGCCGCGACCGCGACGTTGCTGCGATCGATCATAGCTACGAGCAGGCATAGCGCCAGGATCGGCAGGATTCGGCGAAGCGCAAGATTCACCGGCTTGCCAGTCATCAGGATAGCTGCAGCATCGGTCCGGGGCTCGGGCGACATTCTCGCATCTCCGGCGGTCGCAGGTCCATCTAGCCGCTCCCGTTGGGACGACGAGACAGGTTTGCGGTGGCGGTTCAGTCGCATTTCCCTGGAATGACGAGGCCCGGCTCAGGAATGAGCCCGAGCAGTTGTAAATCGTGCAGATATTTCTGCAACAAGGCGCGGTCGAGCGGTGGCACGCGACGCATTGGAAGTAGCGAGACCGCTTCTACAAAGGCGTTGCTGCTGATGCTTGACGTCGCTTCTATAGGAGCGCGCACCGAAGCAAGCACAGGCAGGACGCTCAGCTGACGTTGGTCCTCAGGCAAAGCTCGCAGTCTGGCTTGGAATTGGCTCAGCCAACGATCGTAATCACTCTCCCGCCAGATCGGATAGCCTTCCTGCTCAATCCAATCGACGAAGGTGTCGAGTGAAACTCCCGCGTCCATATTGTGATTGATCACGTGAAGCGTACGTATAGCGGGCCCTCCTAGCGAAGTATCGCCAATGCCCACAATCGCTGCGGCGGCGAAGTCGACCGGCAGGCCGGCGTAATGGCCCGGCCGGCCTGCGCCATCGGCTCTGCGCTTGTAGAAGGATTCTGGAGCGCTTTGGGTCATCACCAGGCTGTACAGCAGACGGGTCAACGTATCCGGCACGTTGAGCTGTCCGGCGTACCGGCGATCCGCGAGGACCATGCCGCAGCGGTAGACGGTGATGGGCAACCCGAAGCGGGCGCTCGCGCTATGAAGCAGATGCTCCCCGGCCCATTTGCTGCAGGCGTAGCCCTCCGCGTAGGCACTGTTCAGCATCACCTCATCGAGGAGCGGGCTTTCCTCCCGCCTTGCGGCGTTCGGTTCGAGCAGGTTCGCGACGGCTACAGACGAGATGAAGTCAAACGATTTCTGACGATATGTCAGCGCCAGCTCGAGCAGCTGTGCAGTGCCGAGCACGTTGGGGTGGAACAATTCGGGGTAGGGGAGCACGTGATTCACCAGCGCGCCGCAGTGGACGATCCGGTCGACGTCATGCGCCAGCCGGTTCCAGGTCGCGTCATCCAGCCCGAGGCGCGGCTCGGCCACGTCACCGATCACGATTTCAAGCCGTCCCCGCGCCAGCTTTTCGAAGCGCCGCGCAAGGGAATCATCTGTCGCGAAGCTCTCCGTCAGGCGGCGCAGAGCTGACCGGGGATCGGTGCCACGTACGAGGCAGATGAGCCTGCCGTCGCGCACTTCGAGGGTCTTGAGCCACTCCAGGCAGAGAAACCGGCCGAGGTAGCCGGTCGCCCCGGTCAACAGAACGCAGTGAGCAGGTTCAAGAGGTGGCTCGAGAGGCGCATGGTCGATCGTATCCTCTTTGAGGAAAGCGTATATGTCCAGATCTCGAGCAACGAGCCGGGACCTGTCATCCCCGTGAATGCGGTCATAGGTGGGCAGCGCGCCCGCGCCCCTCTTGCTGGCCGCCTCGATCGCTCGCGACCAGCTCCGGACGCTCCCCGCCGGGCTCAGGATCGTGTTCACGGGAACCTCGACGCCGAACATCTCCTCCAACAGCATCGCAAAGCTCGTGGCGCCGAGCGAGTCCCCGCCAAGGCCGGCGAAACTCTGCGTAACATCCAGGTCACCACCGACACCCAGCGAAGCCTCGAGAGCTTTGATCACCCTATCCTGCACGCTGAGACCGCTACCCGCGCCCAGAGCACCCAATTCGTCGGCTCGCCTGCGATCCTGCGCGGTGTAGAGCGCCTCCAGCTGCTCGCCATAACGCGCTCTAAGTGCAGGCCGCCGCCGCTTGCGCACGCTGGTCAGCAGTCCATTCTCAAAGCTGAAAGGCTCCTGCTCGATGAGGAAATCGCGAGGGATTTCAAACGGCCGAAGGCTGCGCGTCGCCCCGGCCACCTGCATCTCCTCTCGCAGCAGGGCGCGCACTGCAGCTTCGTTCGGGCTGGCGCCTAGCCGTTCGCGAACGACCTCCATGTTCGGAACGACCACCGCCACCAGGTAGGGCCGCGTGGAGCTACCATAGAGGTACATCTGTTGAATAGCTGGGCAGACCTCCTCGAGGGTAGCGCCAAGCGCGCCGACGCTTACGAACTCCCCCTGGGAAAGTTTCACCACGTCGTTGATCCGGTCGATGAAGACGAGTTCGTCCGGCGCGCGCTCCTCCAGGATATCGCCCGTCCGGTAATATCCCTCCTCGTCGAACAATCGCGCGCTTGCCTCTGGCTGCCGGAAATACCCCGGCACGCCGGTGTCGGACGAGGTGTATCCAAGCTCAGGCGCATCGCGGAGCTTATAAGCGATCACCGGCGGCCGGGCGACGCGCCCGTTGACCATGATCGACCCTAGTTCTGTCGAGCCATACCGATCGGTGAGCGGCACACGGAAGCAGTCGGTTATGAATCGCTTCAGCTCTGGCGTGATAGGAGCCGAACCATAAACCATTGCGCAGACCCGGTCGCCGAGAAAGCCTGTGCGCATCTCCGTCATGACCTGTGCGTCGATTTCGCGGGACGGTGCACCTCCACTCCGGCGGGCCACTTCCGCTTTGAAGTGGCCATGGATTACCTCCATCACGCGTGGAAACATCATCAGCTCAGTGGGCCGCACGAGCCGAATGTCTGCAAACAGCTCCGACAAATCGGGCCGCGCCGTGAAGTAAACAGTACCCCCGCGCGCCAGCGTACCGGATACCGCGAACTGGCCCGCCCGGTGGTTCCAAGGAGCACACGCGACGACGATGACCGGCACCTTAGCAAACTTCATCATGAATATTTTCGATGCGAGCCGCTCCGTCAGGATGGCCCCTTTCGGCTCTCCGGTGCTACCCGATGAATGCAGCAGCAGCGCGATCCGCTCCTCGCCTTCAGTCGAGGGCGGCAGAGGCCGCCAGGACTGGTCCGCGCAGTAATCGAGCAACTCGGTCATCAGGATTAATTCAGCCCGCGACCCGCCCGCCGCCAAGACGTCACGCGCGGTCGTCAACTGGATCCGGTCGTGCTCAACGGCGAGATCAAGATCGAACGCGACGATGCTGCGGATGGATGGATACGCCACTGCCATCTCAGCCACGGCGACAAGGTCCTCGGGCGGCGCCGCCACACTGGTCGGAGCGGTGTTTGCCAGCACCGCCCTCAGGTCGCCCGTCGGGTTGGCCTGCAGCGGCACGCTTACTGCCTGGGCATACGCGCAGGCATAATCCAGAACGACATGGTTGACGCCCGTGAACCCAAAGATGCAAACGAAATCGCCGGGATCTACCCGATGCCGCGGGTGCAAACGCCATGCGGCGGCGAGGCGTTTGACCCGGCTGTTCAGCTCGCGATAACTGCACATGCGAAACTCTGGCAGCAGAACCCGGACTCCGACCCCGGTTACGGGGTCCGGCTTGACTGCGTAGCTGCGGCTTCCGAGCGCGGGGCGGTCCGCGTACGCCACCATGACTGCTTCCATCAACTGCTGGAGGGAGGGGCGCAAAAGCAGAGCTGTCGGTTCGTCCTTCATTGGCAACAGCGCATGGAGTTGCGGATCGCGCTCCGCTAATGCGAGCACGTTCTGTGGGTACGAATACCGAAGCGGCCCCAAATCCATCATCGATTCACGACTTGGATGTTTGATCTCCTGCACGGGACACCGTGTGATCGCAAATTCGTCGGCCATGGCAACCCCCGTCACCCGCCTCAGAAGTTGAAACGCGCCTCGAGAGCGACCTCCCTGGGCCGTTCGGGCACAATCGCCTGGTTTCCGGGGCTCGCCCCAGCGGTATCGTTCGAATAGGTACCCACCCATTTATTAGTCAGATTGCGGCCGATGAGTGAAAGCCTCCAGCGGTCATTTAGGGTGTCCAGAGACACGCTCGCGTTAAACTTCCAAAAGGCTCGCTGCACTGCATATGGGTCTAGATTGTCCTGTAGAAAGTATGACGATGAATGAAGGGCGTCACCAGTGAATTCGATTTTCAGGCTATCGTTTAAAGGTGTATCGTAGGTGAAACCCGCGTTACCCTGCCACTGCGGAGCGCGCGGCAGGAGATGATCGCTCAAATTGGTGAAGCCGCCAATGCATCCTTGCGCCGCAGTGAAGCCCGCTGGACAAGGACCTTGAGGGTATGAGACGTAACGGGCGTCATTGTATCCAGCGTTAAGTCGCAGTTGAAGCCCCTTGATCGGCGTAGCGACGGCTTGCAGTTCGACGCCCTTTAGCCGCGACTTTGCCGCATTGCCAACCAGATATGTAATCGTCGCTTGATCAAACGAGCTCACCTGCTGGTCCTTGTAGGTCGTAAGGTAACCTGCAGCTTGAAGGGTTAGACGCCGGTCGAGCAACTGTGCCTTGTACCCTACCTCAAAACCCGAGGAACGCTCTGGCCGAAATGTAGTGTTTGCCGCAGTAAACTTCGTCGTTAGCGTCAGCGGATAAGAGAATCCGCCGGCCTTATACCCGGTCTTGTACGCGGCATATAGGGTTTGATTGAGAGCAGGATGCCATGTCAGTGTAACCTCCGGCGACCAATTTGAGCCGGAATAAGAGCGGACGAAGTAATTACCTGCTGCTCTTACGAGGGCTGCCGCGTTTGGATTGACGTAGCTGTTACCATCAACGGAGTCGCGGCTATCGTGTGTGTAGCGAACACCCCCCGCTAATTCCAAAGCGCTCTCGATTTGCAAGCGCAGTTGAACAAAGCCGGATTGCGAGTAGGTCGTGAAATCGTCAAATCGGTCGAACGTATAGAACCGACCCGTTGCTGGATCGGGGGCGCGCGGAGTAAGAAGTGCCGAGCTACCATTCCGCTGTCTAACACGATCAAAGAATGCCCCAGCCACGAAATTGAGAGGCCCCCTGAATTTACTCGTTGTGCGTATCTCTTCAGATATGCCCGTGGAATTCTCAACGTTTGCCAAATATATATAGGGGATCGCGCTTAGGTTGACGACAAATGAATTACCGGTATCTAACTTGTAAAAGCCAGTAATTGAATTGACGCCTATATGATCATTGACCGTCCAATCAGCATTTAATGAGGCGATGTGCGTTTTGACGTTATTATAGGGGATGCCGCCATTCGCATTTGGCATATTGGTAGTCAGGATGGCAGGGAACGCACTGACTGTTATCCGATCGTCGAAGTGGCAATCGCTCTGGCTATCGACGAAACCCGCTGCCGTAAAGTGCGACTGTCCACGGGTGCACCACGTATCATAGTAGCTGACCACCTTGCTGTCGCCATAGCTGTACTTCATTTTGGCTGTGAAATCGCTCGCAGGCGACCAAACGGCGGTGATCCGGCCACCCCAGTCGCTTCCGTGAGGCAGCCGTGCGTGATCAGCTCCCGGGATCGTCGCGCCGGCTGCGACGAACGGCGCGAAGGGGCAACCGGCCCCCGAACACGGATAAGTGCTGGGCTGCGCTACGTTGTTGAGATAGCCATCAATGAAGCTATACCGGCCCGCGACCCGCATCCGCAGGGTGTCTGTCAAGGGGCCGCCGACCGCGCCTTCCACGTAGCGCTCGCCGGCGACGAATTCGTATCCGGCTCGAAGGTATCCGCCCAACTGAGTGCCAGGATCCGCGGTCGTCACTGACACCACACCTGCAGGAGAGTTCTTGCCAAAAAAGAGCGCCTGAGGTCCTTTGAGCACCTCTACTTGCGCCAGGTCAAAGAGGCCAGCTTGGGCGATGCGACCGCGACCGATCATCACATTGTCGATATTTACCAACACGCTCTGCTGGACACCTGGATCGGCGGGAGCCGAGCCAACACCGCGTATGGAAAAAAGCGCACCTTGGCCAGCCGGCACCGGGGTTAGCGTGACGAAAGGAACCACCTCTTGGATGCGGGCGAGGCTCGTCACGTTGTTCCTGACCAAAGTCTCGGATGAGAGCGCAGTTACCGCTACGGGCACGTCAATCAGCCGTTCGGCCCGCCGTCGCGCCGTGACCACAATATCTCCGACGTTTGCCTCGCGCACGCCAGGACTAGCGGATGCCTGGGGCGCACCAGCCGCCGCTGGTGTAGATGCAGCCGAAGGGGCGGCCGAGATGCTTGCGGCGTTTTGGCCGAAAGCTTGGCTGGCAGAGATCAGAGCGACGGTGCTCGCCGACCATTTAACCAGGCGACGCATCGCGTTCGTAGAAGCCATTTTTCCCCTCCTCGCGCCACGCTTATGCTTGGCATTAGCATGCAGTCTGTACGTGGCAGGCCTGACCTCCGCTAATCTCGCTTAGGCATAGCCTTAATCCTGATCTCGGTGCGTCTATGGACTTCACCGCTGCGCGAGGTGACCAGCAAGTTCGCTTTAGTCGGATGGCATATGCGAGCGGGCAAGATCGCGAGCGGGCAAGATGATCATCGCCCGCTCCTACGTAATCTGATCGCTGTTGGCTAAGGGGCGGCGTTTCATCTTCTCGATAAGGGTGATGCTAGGCAGAGATTGGAACGTAAAGTTTTTACAAGATACAATTTGCAGTGTGTCTGAATGCAAACCGACCGGGCAGGCTCTGCAAGGGCGAGTTCGCAACTTGTGCGTCTTGGCAGGCACCTGAGACGTCAGCTAGGGAGAGGACAGATGGTTGATTACGTAACGACTGCGAATCCGCTGATGAGAGAGATCGGGCCAACAGTGTTGCGCAGTGCACAACCGTCGACAGAGTTCGCGCTGCCAGAGGGTACAGTGGTCGTATCGGCAGATGCGCATTGGGAAATTAACGAGGACATATTCTACGAACGTTTCCCAGATCATCTGAAGGAGGAGGCTCCGCGAGTTTGGTTCGATAAGTACTGGCGCATGGGCTACAAAGGAGAGGTTGAGGCATTTGGTCTTCACGAGAAGGTAGACCGGACGCTACTGCGGAGCGTGGGACCAGGCGTCGCGGACATGGACAGGCGCATCGCGGACATGAACATCGAAGGCGTCGAAAAAGAGATTGTGTTTCCGCAAAGCCTTCTCTCTTTCATCAGATATCCAAAGCTCGAGATTCAGGAGAACATGTATCGCGCTTATAACGAATACATGGCGCAAAGCGGCCGTCGTAATCCGGGCCGCTTCTACGGTGTTGGCCTGTGCAGCAATTGGTGGGATCCGTCGAAAGCCGAAGGTGCGATCCAGCAGATTGTCGACCTTGGATTGAAAGCGATCATGGTGCCGATCAGCCCCGGCAAGAGCCAGGATGGAAGCACTATCCATTACGGCGATCCTATCATGGAGCGCTTCTGGGACGTGGCGGCAGAGTCCGGTCTGCCGATAGCTTACCATATCGGTGAAAACCCCGACGCCTTTCATCGCGGCGGGGTTGCCACGACCGTAATGGTAGCGCTCGGCTCATTTCGCTCGCTGTTCTCTCAACTGGTCTTCGGCGGCGTGTTCGACCGGCACCCGGATCTGAAAGTGGTATTTACCGAGGGCGGGATCGCGTGGGTTCCGGCGGTGCTGCAGGACGCCGAAATGACATTTGACACGTTCGGAAATGGCGATCTCCTAGACAAGATCGAGCGTCGTCCCAGCGAATATTGGCATCACAACTGTTTCGCCACCTTCCAAAATGATCTTCTCGGCCTTCAGCAGCTGGATGTGATTGGTGCGGACCGAATCATGTGGGGGTCCGACTATCCGCACGCTGAGTCCGGGTACGGCTTCATGTGGGACTCGATGAAGTCGGTCGTCGAGGCCACTACAGCGGACAAGGCGCGGAAGATCCTCGGCGGAACGGCGATTGAAGTCTATAAGCTGTAGTAGCTACGCGACATAGGGGCCTTCGGCGTGGGAAAGTCGCGTGCGGATCATCGCTCGAGTAAGCCGACCGATGGCTAAACCCCGAAGCGCGGGCAAACGATCGCACCGCCTTCTTTTCTCGCGCAAGTTGCCACATGTATGGAATCTTTGAACTGGTTGAAAAGAGTTATGATCAGCGGCATCCACCACATCGCCATACACACACCGAACATGAGCCGACTGCGCACCTTCTATGAGCATGCGTTCGGGTTCGAAGCTGTTGGTGAGGAAGCCGACATCGATAACGATCCAATTCTAGCAACCATTACCGGCGTCGAGGGTGCCGCCTCCCGCGCCCTTATTATGAAGGCTGGCAACTGCTTCATCGAGTTGTTTCAGTGGTCGGCGCCTAAGGGCCGCCCACTGCAGCCGCTGAACCCCAACGACTTCGGCTACACCCACTTCTGCGTTCAGGTCGTCGACATCGAGGCGGAGTACAAGCGCTTGTCCGATCTGGGCATGAGGTTCGTTCACTCGATGCCCATCCCATACGGGCCCTACGGCTCCGTTTACGGCCGTGATCCCGATGGCAACGTCATCGAGATCCTCGAGGCACCCGTAGGCACCCCGCTTCACCTGGCCGCGCACGACGCCTCGTTTCTGGCGGCGAGTGTCCCGAGTGGTTGAATAGAGGCTGATTCGTCACAACCAACGGTCTTCGCCTACACCGACAACTTGGCCAGTATCGCCGGAGAGAGAATATTTGGTCTGCTATTTGCGGTACTACGTATGAGGGAGAGGCGGAGGCGGTTCGGATCGCTAACGGCAGCCGATTTGGGCTTGGCGGATCGGTATGGAGCGCGGACGACAATCACGCGCTCAACGTTGCCCGTCAAATCGTCTCGGGAACGGTCGGCATCAATGGCTATCTAACGTCCATCGGCGCGCCCTTCGGTGGGGTCGAGACCAACGGCATTGGCAGTGAGTTCGTTCCATAAGCGGTGGAGGCCTATCAGTACCGCAAATACATCAACGTCATGTGATGATCACGGGGCAAATGAAGTAAAGGGCAAAAAGGAGTCTTTGTTGCCAAAGATCTATTTCGGCCGACCTTATCCTACTTTCGATTCACCTGTTACATCTGCCAGTGGTTGATCATTCAGGATTAAATCCCTTTTTGCAGTTATACGATTTCTAGAACGAGAATGGTAGCCTCTTTATGAGCCGACTTAACAAAAACGCTCGGCGTCGGCCGACCGGGCGTCCTGATTTCAATCAGCTTGAGGTTTTCCTCAGAGTGGCTGAGTTGCGCAGTTTCGCTGAAACAGCACGGCAACTGGGAGTCAGTCAATCAGCCGTCAGCCAGACGATTTCTAAGCTCGAAGAACTATATGGCGGCGACCTTTTCGAGCGCCGCCGTGGCGCGCCCGTGGCGCTGACGCTGATGGGGCGCATGATTCTACCCAAAGCAAAGCTGCTAGAGCATCGCGCATGAAAACGGAATCGCCCGCTTCCGTTTGGCTAAGAA
>CAXTOI010000055.1:0-12495 GCA_964245645.1 uncultured Novosphingobium sp.
CTGTTGCAGCATGCTGGGCGCGATCAGGTCGCAGGCGCCGCCCAGCACCAGCGCGGGCATGGTCATAGCCGCGAGATAAGGCCGCTGGTCGATGCGCGTCAGCGCCGCTTCGGTTTGCAGCGCAAGCGTGTCGCGGGATGCGTCTCTGGCCATGGCGATGATCTGCTGGCGCAGGCACGCATCCTGCTGATGAGCGGGCGCGACCGAGCGCGGCCATAATATATCGCCGACCAGGGTGGCGGGATCGGCGGTGGCGACGGCGCGCCGGGCGGCATGATCGGCGACGGGCACGGCGCGCGCGTTAGCGGCGACCAGCACCATCGCCGCGACCCGGTCTGGCGCAATGCGGGCGATTTCCAGCGCCACGATCGCACCCAGCGAAAAACCCAGGGCAATGAAGCGGCCCGGCGTTTCGTCCAGCACCCGCTCCGCCAGCGCGCGAGCCGAAGCCATGCCGCTCATATCCGCAGACAGGACCGCCCTGCCCTGCATGGCCGGCTCGACCCGCATCGCCAGCAGCCAGCGGTCGAACACCCGGGCGTCGCACAACGTCCCGGGGAGCAGCACCAGGGGGTACTTCCGATCGAGGCGCGGTTCAACTCTCACTGTGTCGCTTATCCCCTTGATGACCAGGGCCGCTTGACTGGTAATGCTTTTTTGCGACGTTTGCGCCATTGATGTTGCGCTGTGTCGAAACTTGGCTTAGCAAAGTTGCATTCGAATGCAAGTGCAGATCCAGAAAGCTGCCGGCAAGCGACGCCAGAGATGGCCTGAAGCATAATGGAGCATGCTGTGACTGAGTGGACAACCGAGGCGATGGTGGCCCGTCTGGTGCGTTATGCCGATCTCGTGCCCTGCCGCACCGCCTTCATCGACACGAAAACGCCCGGATCGACCGACAAGGAGAATTTCACCATCATTGGCGCGGGCGTGTCCGAAAACCCCGATCAATTTGTCCATATCTCCACCCAGCACGGCTTCAACATCGGCGGTGCGCGCCAGCCCAAAGGGTGCAAGAACTCGCAGCACAGCCACGAATCGGCCGAGGTGTTTGTCGTGCATTCGGGTCATTGGCGGCTGATCTTCGGCCCTTACCTGGAAGATGGCACGCTGGACATCGGGCCGGGCGATGTCGCCTCGGTGCCGACGCATATGTTCCGCGGCTTCGAAAAACTGGACGAAGGCACCGGCTTCCTGTGGCTCGACGTGGGCCGGGACGATCCGGGCAAGGTGATCTGGGCCCCGGCGGTGCTGGAGGCGGCGGCGGACTTCGGGCTGAAACTGGCCAAGGGCGGCCGGCTGATCGATACCAGCAGCGGCGATTATGAATTGCGTGATGTCGAGCTGGAAGCGGGGATCTCGCACGATGCCTCGGCCGAGCTGGTCACTCCGCCGCTGGACAAGCTGCGGCAATGTATTGTGCGCACGGGTGACGCGCCCGCCAATCCGGACTCGCCGCTGGCCGGCGAAGGCGTGGAGGAAGCAGGCGTGATCGTGCCGGTGGCCACGGCCGATGGCTTTGCGCCGGGACCGATCACCGGCTGGTGGCCGCATGATTTCAATCTTCGCCAGCTGACTTTGCAAAGCGGAGCCTATGTGCCTTTGCACAGCCGCGCCGAAGCGGAGGTTATATTCATCCAGACGGGGACGCTGGAAGTCAGCTGGCCCGATGGCAGCCTGGTGATGGGGGCGGGGGATACGCTGACGGTGCCGGTGGCGTTGCCGCGTGCGTTTCGCAATACCGCTTCGGTGCCGTGTGTGGCGGTGGTGGTGCGGGGGACCGAGGACCCGGCGATGCCGGTGTTTGGGTAAACGGTTTTTACGCGTCGGGAAATTGCGTGGGAGAGCAAGCCGACAGGCAGCACGTCGATTTCAGCGTTGATGCCCCTTCCCGAACGGGAAGGGAGCCATGGGTCGCAAGCCATGAAATGTGGGATGAGGCGGGACAGTGAAACGCTCGCGTGCGCCATTGGTCGCTACGCGTCCGCGTTGGGAGAAGTCGCAAAGACTGGCGGCCACATCAACCGGACGGAGCCATCCGCCGCGCGGCCTGTGGGTCGAATTGATGGATATCGGCGCGGATCACGCAATCTGCCGCAGCCGATCATACCGGATCGCCGCGGCTTTCTGGTGACCCTCCAGCCCTTCGCTGCCGCTTTGGCGGATCGCTGGGGGCGCGACCACCTTGACGGCTTTGTCTTCCAGCCACTGATGCGTGGCGATCTTGACGTAGGAGCCGACCCATAGTCCGCCGGTGTAGCGCCCCGCGCCCATCGTCGGCAGCGTGTGGTTGGTGCCGACGTTCTTGTCCGAATAGACGACGCTGGCGTTGACGCCGATGAACAGCGAGCCGTAATTGCGCAGCTTCCTGGCCATACCATGCGGATCGGCGGTGTGAATCTGCAGATGCTCGGCGGCGACGTGATCCGAATAGGCGATCATCGCCGCTTCGTCCGCGCACAGCACGATCTCGCCGTAATTGGTCCAGCTTTGCTGCGCCACGGCGGCAGTGGCCAGGGTCTGCAACTGGCGCTCGACTTCGCGGACCGTGGCTTCGGCCAAGGCGCGATCGGTGGTGATCAGGCCGACGCGGGTGCGCAGATCGTGCTCGGCCTGCCCGAGCAGATCGGCGGCGATCAGTTCGGGATCGCCGGTGTGGTCGGCCAGGATGAAGATTTCGGATGGCCCGGCGAGCTGGTCGATGCCGACCGGGCCGAACACCTGGCGCTTGGCTTCGTTGACGAAGGCGTTGCCCGGACCCATGATCTTGTTCACCCATGGCACGGTCTGCGTGCCATAGGCCATGGCGGCGATCGCCTGCGCGCCGCCGATGCGGAAGATCCGGTCCGCACCCGACAGATGGCAGCCCGCGATCATCGCGCGGTGGGCATTTGGCGGCAGGCAGGCAACGACTTCGCTGCAGCCCGCGACTTTGCCGGGCACGATCGTCATGATCGGCGCCGACAGCAATGGGAACCGGCCGCCGGGAACATAGGCGCCGACGCGGTCGATCGGAATGACCCGGTGGCCCAGATGTAGGCCGGGGATCGGCTCGATTTCCAGCGGCAGGATCGTGGCCAGCTGCGCCTCGGCAAAGCGGCGCACATTGTCGATCGCAAATTCGGTGTCGGCGCGGGTTTGCGGATCGAGTTCGGCAAGCGCGGCCTGGCGCTCGACCGGGGTCACTTCGAAGCTGTCCAGATCGGCGGAATCGAACTTGATCGAATAGCGGCGGACCGCAGCATCGCCCTCGGCGCGAACTTCGGCGAGGACCTGCGCGACGATCACGGCGACATCGCCGCTGTCGACGATCTGGTCGCGGGCCGGAGCCTTGATGTAGCTGGTGGTCTGGGCAAAGCCTTTGGGCGCAGCAGTCATGACGGTTCCTGTCGAATAGCTATGATGGCAATGTGGTATTGCATTCGAATGCAGATGTCACCTGCAATGTTGCGGCAAGTTTCCGAGTTGGCGCGTCAAATGGTGCCAACCAGCCTGGTCGTCACCCCGGCGAGAAGCTTGCGAACCATTCTCAATGTTTGCTCCGGACCGCGAAGGTCATTACAGCCCGGGCTTTACAGCTTTGGGGGCAGCATGCCGAAGCCGCAGACGACCAAGAAATCGACATCGATCGTGATCGAGAAAGGGCGCCGACCGACATCCTACGATGTCGCCCGCCTTGCCGGCGTATCGCAATCGGCCGTGTCGCGCTGTTTTGCCGCCAATGCCTCGATCGCGCCGGCCAAGCGCGCGTTGATTCTGAAAATCGCCAAGGACATCGGTTATCACCCCAATGCGCTGGCGCAGGGGCTCATTTCCCGTCGCAGCAACATCGTCGCGCTGGTTATCTCCGCGCGCACCAACCTCTATTATCCCGAAGTGCTGGCCGAATTGAGCGAGCGGCTGAACGAACGCAATATCCGCGTGCTGCTGTTTTCGCTGTCGGCCGAAAGCGATGTCGATGGCGTGCTCGACCAGATCTGGCGGCATTCGGTGGATGGCGTGATATCGGCAGCGCGGCTGTCGGCCGCACAAGTCGCGCAATTCGCCGAGCGCCGGGTGCCGTTGGTGCTGTATAATCGCGTCGCCAGCGGCGCCCCGTCGGTGCGCTGCGATTCGGTGGCGGGGGAGCGTGACCTCGTCGAACGGCTGCTCGCTGCCGGGCATCGCCGCTTTGGCCTGATCTGCGGCCCGGCGGATAATTATGTCGCCGAGGAAAGGCGCATATCGGCGCTGGCAACTCTCGCGGAGGCCGGAATTCACGATGTGCCCGAGTTCTGGGGAGACTTTTCCTACGCCAGCGGCCACGAGGCGATGCATAGCCTGCACCGCGACAACGATCGGCGCGACGCGGTGGTTGCGGTCAACGACCTGATGGCGATCGGGGCGATGGACGCCGCGCGGATCGACCTGGGGCTGACCATTCCGGATGATCTGTCGGTCGTGGGCTTCGACGGATCGGGGCCGGCGCAGTGGGGTAGCTACGATCTGACCTCGATTCGCCAACCGGTGCGCCGGATGACCGAGGCTGCGGTGGCCATGCTCGTGGAGCGGATCGAGGATGATGCAGCGCCGCCCGAACAGCGGCTGTTCGCTGGGCAGTTGCTGAATGGCAGCAGCGCACGAATCACGCCATAACGATTTTGAATTCGAACGCATGAGGCCGCCGCGAGACTGGCATGGCTTTGGCGAGCCATTTCTTTGTCCCGCGTCAAGTGGGAGCAACGCCAAGCAAAATACTGGCGCTTAAACATCATGATAGGTGCATGCCTCATCGCACAGCCATCATGAAAACTGAATGACTTCGAATGCAAAAATGCGTGGACATTGTTACAGTCTCGCGTTAGCTTGATGACATCTCAGGGTAAACGAGGAAAAACCATGCGGGCTTATCACGTATTTATAGGCGCATCGGTGTTGGCGATGGCTGCGGCCAGCGCGCCCGCCTTTGCCGGCGGCCAGTCGATGGCGGCAACGCCGGCGGCGGACACATCGAGCGCAAACGCAGTCGGCGGTGTGGCCGGTGATGGCAACAGCGGCGAAATCGTGGTGACCGCGCAGCGCCGCTCGGAACGGCTGCGTGATGTGCCGATCTCGATCACTGCGCTGAATTCGGACCAGCTCAACAAATTGCACGCCGATAATGTGTCGCGGCTCGAATTCGTGACCCCCGGCTTCACCTGGGGAACGCAGGGTTCGGATTCGTTCCCGGCGATCCGCGGCGTGCGCACCAGCCTGGTTTCGGCGCAGAACGATCCGGTCATCGGCTTCTATATCGACGGCATCTACCAGAGCCGCACGCAGCAGCAGAGCATCCCGATCTTCGACGTGGCGCGCATCGAAGTGCTGCGCGGCCCGCAGGGTACGCTGTATGGCCGCAACACCTTTGGCGGCAATGTCAGCGTCGTCACGCAGGAGCCGACCAAGGACCTCGGCGTGGGTCTGGATCTGGACAAGGGCAATTACGACGAGACCCGCATTTCCGGGTTCGTGAATTATCCGGTCACCGATAATCTGCAGGTCCGCGTGGCCGGCGTGTTCCAGAAGCACAATGGCTATGTCCATTCGACGACCCCGGGCGTGGTGCTGGACGACGACGATGAAAACGCCGAGCGCATCAATGTCAAATGGACCCCCGCGAGCAATGTCGATGTGAGCCTGCATGCGGGCACGTGGCGCCGCGACGATGCCGGCGCCGGCTCCTACGGCTACAAGGTCGCCGGCACGCTGATTAACCCGGCCACGGGCTATCAGTCGTTCTATGGCAAGCCCTTTGCCGTCAATCCCTCGGTTCCCAATGGCTCTCCCAACGTGGGCACTCAGGATGTCGGCATTCCGGTCACCGGCGGGGCCTGGACGAACGACTGGGATTACCAGCCGTTCGAGCACATCGCCGAGGATTACGTGTCGGGCCAGATCGCCGTCGATCTTGGCGCGGCCACGGTGAAGTCGATCACCGGCTACACCCATTTCAAGGCCTTCCGCAGCGCCGACAACGACCAGTCGAGCAAGATATTCCAGGCCTATGGCTACGGCTCGGGCATTCAGGAGCCGAACACCCGCGCCAACACCTTTACCGAAGAATTGCAGCTCGCCTCCAACGGCAGCTCGCCGTTCCAGTATATCGGCGGCCTGTACTATCTGCATGACGATATTTTCGAGACCTACGAGCAGACCGTGACCGATCCCTTTGCAGTTCAGGCGGCGGACGGCTCGTTCAAGGAATCCGCCGCGCTCAAGACCAATGCCGAGGCGGCTTATGCCCAGGCGAGCTATGCGCTGGTGCCCGATATGTTCAAGATCATCGGCGGCATTCGCTACAGCCACGAAAAGAAGACGTTCGCCTTTGCCGATTATGTCGGCGCGCCGCTGGGCACCTTCGATTTCACCACTCCCTACAGCCAGACCTCGGGGGCGCCCAGCTTCAACAGCGTCACCTGGCATGCCGGCGTTCAGTACACGCCCGACCGCAACACGATGTTCTACGCCACCGCCTCGACCGGGTTCGAATCGGGCGGGGTTAACGACACCGGCGGCAGCGCGGCGATCCCCAATTCCTATGCTCCGCAGAAGGTCCATGCCTATGAAGGCGGGGTGAAGACCAAGCTGCTGGGCGGCAAGGCCGAATTCGACGCCTCGGTGTTCTACAACAAGTTCGATAATCTGCAGATCAACGTCTACACGCCGCAGGTGTCTTACTTCGGTTCAGCGGGCAAGGCGCGCAGCTATGGCGGCGAAGTCGCCTTGCTGACCAACCCCGTGCCGAACGCGCATCTGGACGTGACCTTGTCTTTCCTGAATGCAAAGTACACGCATTATATCAGCGGCAACAATTTCTACGGCTTGTCGGGCGGCACCGATCCGGTATCGGTGAACCTAGCGGGCTATATGATCCCGCAGTCGCCGAAGTTCAAATCGACGGTCCTGGCGTCCTATGACTTCGAGCTGGGCAAGGCGGGGGTCATCACGCCATCGGGCACCTGGCTACACTCGGCGAGCTACTATACCACCGACTATAATACGCCGCTGGATTTCCAGAAGGCCTATGACAAGTTCGATGCCGCGTTGCGGTGGACCGACAGCAGCGGCCGCACGTATATCGAGGGCTATGGCGAGAACCTGACCGACCGGGCTTCGCTCACCAGCGGTGTCGTCGGCCGCCGGGAACGTATTCAGGTTTCGTATGATGCACCGCGCACTTATGGCGTGCGGCTCGGCACCAAGTTCTGAGGCGGCCGGGGTCGGCTGGGCCCCGGCTTGACGGATCGGTGCGGCATGGCGGCCCTGTTCTTCGGAACGGGGCCGTTTTGCGTGGGATTTGCCGACTCTTTTGCTCCGCCCAAGCGGGGACCGAGGGGCGGGGGAGCGTGGCCGATAGGCTGCGCGTCGGCACTGGCGTGGATACCCCCCAACCTCCGCGAACGGGGAGGGAGGCACGGTCAGAAAGGGCGTTGGCCGACGTAGTTGCCCGCCTGCAGATAACGCAGGCCAGGATTTCATCGTCGGCATTTTCGGCTACGGCGCAGCCGACCTCGGTGGTTTTGCGCCACACCAGCTGCGTGAAATGTCCGACATCTTCGACGTTGCCGGTGACGCTGTTATCCGGGAAGATGCCGGGCTTGAAATATTTGCGTTCCCTGATCCAGGCGTTGACCATCGCTTCCGCTGGGAAATAACCTCTGGTGCCTTCCCACAGGTTTTCCCCCTCGGGCACGATCGGGTTTTCCGGGGCATGTTCGAAACGATGAGAAGCCGCCAGGCGCTTCGCCCAGAGTTCCGCCGATTGGGCGAGTTGTGCGTTCCAGCTCAATGGGCCGAGACCCAGCCGGGCCCGTTCGTCATTCTGCGCGGCGAGCACGCGCGCTTCGAAATTGGCGGAAACAGGCGCGGCACCGATGTTTGCGGTGCTCACCGCCGCGATTGCACATAGTCCGAGGCGCAGGCGGGCTGGTGTGGGGATCATGATGCGAAGCTCCTGAACGACAGGAGGAGCTTTGCTCAGACCAGCTTAAGCCATGTGGAAAGGGTGTGATTAACGGCGGTTTCAGCAAGCCGCGCGAAAGATCATGCTCCGGATTCGGGCAGGATTTCGACCTGATCGCCAAGGTTGGTCACCGCGTAAAGCATCCGGGCGAATTCCATCGGCAAGCCGATGCAGCCGTGGGTGGCGACCCGCTCGCGCACGTTGCTGGCATGCAGCGCGACGCCATCGGCGGTCAGCCGCAGCGCAAACGGCATCGGTGCGTCATAGGTTTTCGAATGATAGAATTGCGATTTTTGCAGGATGTGGAACACCCCGACCGGCGTTGGATGATCGTTGGCACCATAAATGACTACGGCGGTGCCGATTTCATCGCCGCCCCGGAACACCGACAGCATTTGCCGATGCAGATCGATGCGAACCCAGATCCGGCCGGGCGCAACACCCGAGGCGTTCCACACATAATCGCCAAAGGCGAGCTGCCGCTCGACGTTGAGTACGCTGTGAACCTCGTGCGTTTCGCCGTTCCGCGCGCGGAGCTGCGGATATTGACCCTGCCGGTAAAAAACCCGGGTGTCGCCTGACGGATCGTTCGAACCCGGCGGAGGAGCGGTTGCCCCGGCGGCCGGGATCAAGGCCAGCGGGCGCGCGACATACTGGCTGCAGAACCACAGGCCCATGACGATCGCTATGCCGACCAGCGCCCATCCGGATTGCCGGCGGGTCAATTTCGCGCCCGACGACCTGCGCGAGCCCCCATGGTCGGGCCATGCTGCTGCCTGGACCGCAAGCCGATGCCGACCAGCGCCATGCCCCAGATCAGGGTCAACCACGTCGCCGGCTCGGGCACGGTGGTATTGCCGGTACCTCCGGTCCCGCCGCCTGTTCCAGGAAAGCTGACCGGAACCACCGACTGCGGTATTGCCGGGGTACCTGCAGGACCTGTTCCGCTGAACAGCGGCGTGGGTCCGGGCTCGAACAGGCTGGAGGGAACCGGGGCAACGAGATCGTTGATGTAATCCGGAAGCGGCGAGGGGTAGCGGACGTTTGCCAGCACCTGCTCATGCGGCTTGACGCGCCGGCCGGACAATTTGAAAGCACGGTGCTTCGACTGGATCAGCTCGCCGGGACCGCGCACACCGGGGGATCGCTGCGCGAAATAGGCAAGCGGATTGCGCAGATAGCTGCGCACATCGGCAATCCACCCGCCTTCGTGCGATCCATAGCCGTTCGAGTCGGCACGCTCGAAGGCGAATACCGCCAGGGTCGTGCACAGAACCGCGGTGAAAACGATCGAAATGGTGAATCTGACGGAATTGCGTGCCGCGCGACGCCAAAGCTGTGTGGACGCGTCCATCAGCGACCTGAACCTTCCGAAATGCGATTCTCTAAGCAGAGATCCTGTCCAAGGCGATCGCGCCCGATATCTTTGACGTAGATATCCTGCAGGCCCCGCCGTCGATCCTGCCGTTATGTAATTACGCCCGCTGAGTCAACAAACGATTGCATATTTGAGATGATTTAAGCAAGATTGCTTAATAAAATGCCGTAAAGCCATAATATTCCAGCAGTATTGTAGTAACTCTGGATAGTCGCAACAGCATTGCCGCCGCGCGCGAAACTTATCCCGGCTGGCTTTCGGCGCGAGTCGCTTCTCTTGCTGCCCGGCGTTCGCTCAGCCACATGATGAGCAGCGTGCCCTCGAACAACATCCACATCGGCACCGCCAGCATGAGCGCCGAGGCGACATCGGGCGGAGTCAACGCGACGGCGATAATCACAATACCCAGAATGACGTAACGCCGTGCGGCCATCATCTGGCTGCGGCTGACGAGCCCGGCCCGATCGAGCAGCATCATAAACACCGGCAGCAGAAAACACAGCCCGAAGGCGAAAATGAACTGCATGACAAAGGTGAGATAATCGCCGGTGCTGGGCAGCGCCTCAAGCTTGAGCCCGCCCGTTTCGCCGGCAAAGCCGAGCAGGAAATGGAACGCGTTGGGCATCACGACGTAATAGGCGAAAGCCGCGCCGCAGGTGAACAGCAGCGGCGTGGCGATCAGGAAGGGCAGGAACGCCTTCTTCTCCTTCGCGTAAAGGCCCGGCGCCACGAATGCCCATAGCTGGTTGGCGATGATCGGAAAGCTGATCAGGAAGCCGGCAAAGACCGCGACTTTTATTTCGACGAAGAATGCTTCGTACAGTTTGGTGTAAATCAACCGCCCCTGCCCCGGCGGGAATGCCGCGGCGAGCGGACGGACCAGAAAACCCAGGATCTGCTTGGCAAAGGCGTAGCATACCGTCGATGTGATCGCGAGCGCGACGAGCGAGCGCATCAGCCGGGTGCGCAATTCGATCAAATGATCGAGCAGCGGCGCCTGGGTGTCGTCGATATCGGGAATCTTGAACGGCATCGGGCGCCCTCAGCCCGCCGGCGGCGCAGGGCGCACGGGCGGCAAGGACAATGGCAGCGATTCTGCTGGTGCCGGATCATCGCCGGGATGGTGGTCGATCGCTGTTTCCGGCGGTGCATGCTCGATCAGCGCGGGCGTCACCGGCACATAGCCCTCGGGATGCTCGCGCATGATCGCTTCATTCTGCTCGCGCCACTTCTGCTCCATCTCCTCGAGCTCGGCCTCGCGGATCATCGTCTCCATGCCGCTGCGCAGATGGTTTGACATGCGCCGCATCTTGCCCATGTAGCGCCCGGCGGTACGCAACGCGCGCGGCATGTCCTTGGGCCCGATGACCAAGATCGCGACCGCCGCGATAAGCATGAATTCCGAAGGCGCGATATCGAACAGCGGTTTTGCCCTTTGGCGATGACGATGACGAGCAGGCAGGGCTGCAGATGCGGGGGCCCTCCTCAGCTATCCCAACAATCCGGGACGATCAAATCTGGCCGGGATTGATCGGGGCCGGATTGACTTGATCGTGGACCGGCGCGGTCGCCGGTGGAACCACCGGATTGGCCGCGAGTTGCGACGGCGGCGGGGTTGCCGGACGATTGCCATCCTCGTCGGCCAGGCCTTGCTTGAAGCTTTTTACGCCCTTGCCGAATTCGCCCATCAGGTCGGCAACCTTGCCCCGGCCGAACAGCACCAGCACGACCAGAGCGATCAGGATTAGCTTGGGCAGCGACAATTCGAACATCGGATGTACTCCTGAAACGGCGCAAAGGTGGCTGGCCTGCGCCCGCGACGATCCCCTGCCGTAGCCTATCTAGGCGCTTTGATCGGCTTCTGCCACCCCATCCGCCGAATCATCCCGCATGGCGCCTGCGGTCGACATGGCCGCCTCCACCGCGTCTTCGACCGGATCGAGCAGGCCGGCGGCGCGCAATTCATCGATTCCGGGTAAATCACCCCGCGAATTCAGGCCAAAATGGATCAGGAACTCAGGCGTGGTGGCATAGATGACGGGGCGGCCAGGCACCTCGCGTCGGCCGGCGACTCGCACCCAGCCGGCTTCCATCAACACGTCGAGCGTGCCCCGCGCCGTCTGCACGCCGCGGATCGATTCGATTTCAGCACGGCTGACCGGCTCGTGATAGGCGATGATCGCCAGGCATTCGGTGGCCGCGCGCGACAAGCGGCGCGGTTCCTCACGCTCGGGCCGCAGGATATGCGCCAGGTCGGGCGCGGTCCGGAAGTGCCAGCGGTCGCCGTGTTGCACCAGTTGGACGCCGCGCCCGACATAGTGAACCTGCAGCGATTCGAGCGCCGCGCGGACATCGGCGCCGCCGAGATGCGCGGAGATCGCGGCTGCGGAGATGGCTTCGGTGGCGGCGAACAGGGCGGCCTCGACGGCGCGCTCCAGATCGTCGCTCATGGTGTGGCCGGCCTATCGCTGCGGCGCAGCATGAGCGGGCCGAAGGTCTCATGCTGCGCCAGTTCGGCCTTGCCCAGCCGCGCCAGCTCGAGCGCGGCGACGAAGCTGGACGCCAGTGCCGAGCGCTGCAGACGCGGGTCCGGGCGCGCTTCCCGGGCCGGCGGCAGGAAGCTGCGCAATTCTGCCCAGCCTTGCGTCACCCCCAGCATCGCCCACACCCGCGCCAGCGCCGCATCGAGCGTCATCACCAGCCGATCGCGCACCATATGGACGACCGGCTGGGTGCGCAGCTTGATATCGCCATAGGCCCGCATCAGCGCAAACAAGTCGCAGCGCCAGGCATGGCGGCGATCGACCCGCAGCCCCTCGGGCGCGCCGCGGGGAAAGACATCGCGGCCCAGCCGGTCGCGCGCCATCAACCGCGCCGCCGCTTCGCGAATCGCCGCGAGCCGCTGGAGCCGCAGTTGCAGACGGAGCGCCAGCTCTTCGGGGCTGGGATCTTCCTGGAGTTCGCGGGGCAGCAGCAGCGCCGATTTGAGATAGGCAAGCCACGCCGCCATCACCAGGTAATCGGCGGCCAGTTCCAGCCGCATGTCCGCCGCCTGCGCGATAAAGCCGAGGTATTGGTCGACCAGTTCGAGGATCGAGATCCGCCGCAAATCGACCTTCTGCCGCCGCGCCAGATC
>CAXTOI010000056.1:0-12476 GCA_964245645.1 uncultured Novosphingobium sp.
GCCGACTACCTCGCCGAGCAGGTGATGGCGGCGCTTCCCGCGAGGCAACAGGCGGCGTTGACGGCGCTCTCGATCGTTGAGCAAGTCGAAGCATCGCTCGCCGATGCCATTCGCGAGGCCGACGACAGCGGCGCGATGCTGGAAGCGATCGCGCACATGCTGCCAAGCCTGGTCCAGCAGACCGCTTCGCAGGGCGAGATCGCCTATCGCGTCCACCCGCTGCTGTCCGACTACGCGCGCAGCTGGCTGGCGCTGGAACCGGGCCGCGCGGCCCTGCTCCACCAGCGCGCCGCCCGCTGGTTGGCCCGACAGGCCCGGCACGTCGATGCTGTGCGCCAGGCCGTGCTCGGCAAGGACGAGGCGTTCCTGCGGAACTTGCTCGAACAACTGCCGTTCCGCGCAATCTTTATTGCTTACGGCATTGGCGAATTGCGGGCCATCCTGAGCGAGGTGCCGCCAGGCACGCTGGCTTCACATCCCAAGATGCGCCTCATGCAGGCACTGGTGCTGTTCAAGGAGGGGTTCTTCCGCGAGGCCGAGCAATTGCGTCAGGAGGTGGAGGCCGGACTCGATCCCGACGTGCCGGGGTCGGTGGCCGCGCTGGTGGAAAGCCGTGCGCTTTGCCTGCTCTTCACGGTGTATATGGTCGGTACCTTCGTCGACCATGAGGCGCAGATCGGCTGGCTGCTCACCCATGCGCCGGCCGATCCGCTAATGTGGGGCTGGTGCGAGAATGTCCGCATCGTAGTGGAGCAGGAACGGGGCGCGTTGATCGCGTCCAGCGCTGCGCTGGAACGAACCCAGCAAGCGTTCGAGATCAAGCAGGGAGCCAGTTTCGGGCTGCTGCAGTTGATTGTCCACGATATGCTGATTGCGTTGGCGCGGGGCTCGCTGCGGGCGGTTCACAACGGGGCAATGGCGCTACTGCACCGCGATCCCTCCAGCCAGATCGGCGAGCGCTGTCTCTACGCGATGGCGCGGATGCTGGCAGCGGATGTCGACTATCAACGCAGCTATCGCCCGCAAGCCGCAGACGAGATGCGCATGGCGCTCGCCGAATATGGTCGGGGTGAGGCCTGGTTCGATCAATACGCGATCGCCATGCCAATCATCGTCGATGCGGCCTTCCGTCGTCATGGACTAGACGACGCGCGCCGCGAGATCGACGCGGCGGCGCGGGACTATCGCCAGCGCAACATGGCTTGCCTCGACGGGATGCTGGCGGGCGTCGAGCTGGCTTGTCTGGTCCGCGCCGGAGTTGTCAGCGGCGTTGAAGCGCTGGATGACGCTTGCCGGCGCCGGCTGCTCGCTGCTTCGGCCCAGGATGCACCCTGGCGCGAGCGCGACACTTTGCAGCGCGCGCTGGGCACACTGGCGCTGGCCCGGCACCAAGCCGCCGAGGCGCTGACCTTTGCCCGAACCTTGATTGCAGCGGGCCGCAGCGGCAACCGGCTGAGCGCTGAGGTTCAAGGCCTGTTGCTGGCGGCGCGGGCGCATCGGCTCGCCGGCGACGAAGCCGAGGCCATGACCTGCCTTCGCGATGCGGTGCTGTGCGCCAGCGGCGAGGACATCGTTGCCCCCTTTGCCGAGGCCGGGCACGAAATCGTGCCGCTGCTGCGCGGGCTGATGACGGGCGAGCCGTCGCGTGTCGTCCAACGCCACGTCGCCGCCATCCTGCACGCCATCGAGACCGGGAGAAAAGCCGCCGATCCCGATGTGCTGAGTGGCAGGGAGGCGGAGATCGTCGCCCACCTTGCCGGCGGCGCATCCAA
This sequence comes from uncultured Novosphingobium sp., assembly GCA_964245645.1. GTDB lineage: Bacteria > Pseudomonadota > Alphaproteobacteria > Sphingomonadales > Sphingomonadaceae > Novosphingobium. The sequence continues at coordinate 1,773 of CAXTOI010000056.1, forward strand.
CAAGCTGATTGCGCGGCGGCTCGGGCTCACGGAAAATACCATCAAGTTCCACCTGAAAAAAAATCTACGGCAAGCTTGGCGTACAAACTCGCAAACAGGCGGTCTTACAGTTTCTCCAACAAGGCTGAGTTAAGCAACTCCGCAGTGCAGATGGGCTTCCCGCTGATCGTTGCCGATGGGAAGGCGGCGGGTAGCGCCCACCCGAATAGGCGGCCCGCTACCCACTTCTTCGCTGGCGCAGCATAGTGCGATGAATGATCTTCCCGTCATAAACAGGTCACAAACAGGGGGACCTTCCGATGATGCTTTCAACCCGCGCCCGTCTGCTGCTCAGCCCTGCCGCGCTTTTCGCCACGCCGCTTCACGCCCAATCCACGTCTGATACCAGTGCCCCCCGCGCTGCTGCCGATCAGGCGCCGGCCGACATCGTCGTTACTGCGCAGCAGCGCAGTGAACGCCTTCGGGATGTACCGATGCAGGTGCAGGCGCTCAGCGGCACGACGCTGCTGAATGCCGGCATCCACACTTCGGGCGAGGCGTTGTCGCTGACGCCGAACGCCAGCTTCGACCAAGGCAACACTTACAAGAGCACGTTCATCACCATGCGCGGTCTTACCCAGATCAACAACGCCGATCCGCCGGTCGCCTTCGTTATCGACGGCGTGCCGCAGACCGACCAGACCCAGCTCAACGTCAACCTTTACGATGTCGAACGGATCGAAGTCCTCAAAGGGCCGCAAGGCGCGCTATATGGGCGTAACGCCGAGGGCGGGGCGATTAACATAATCACCAAGCTGCCGAGCGACCATTTCACCGGCTTCGGCGACGTCCAATATGGCAACGGTGACAACATCGTCGGCTCGGGCGGGGTCTCGGGGCCGATCGCGGGCGACAAGCTGGTTTTCCGTCTCGACGGCAGTTACAGTCATTTCGACGGACTGATCGACAATACGTTCCGCGAGGATCATTCGGACTTCATCGATCATGACTGGTCGGTGCGGGGCCGCGTGGTCGCCCGGCCGACCAGCAATCTGACCATCGACCTGCGTGCCGAATACGAAGATTATCGGGCCGGCAGCAATTATTATTCGGCGGTGTTCTCGGGCAATCCCAACGATTATGAGAACCCGCAGTTCAATGTGCCCAGCTTCGCATATGGCCACAATCTCGGCCTGACCGCCAAGATCGATCTCGACCTCCAGTTCGCCACCCTGACGAGCATCACCGGCCATACTGCATTGACGCAGATCGACCGTGCCGATCTCGACTTCCGCAATCCGGTCGCATCACCAACCGGCATCTTCGGCCTCGCTTCCAGGCGGGACAGGGGCAAGACCTGGATCTCAAGACGACCAGCCAGGAGTTCCGCATCGTCTCGAACAGCCATCAACGCTTCCGCTGGCTGGCCGGAGTTTACTATCTCAACACCGAGCGATCCTTGCGCACCCGCGCGTTCGTCGATATCGATAGCGATCCTAACCAGATCAACAATCCGGCGTTGCTCTTTGCCAACAAGCAGGAAGCGGACAAAAACAACGCCTATGCCGGCTTTGGGCAACTGGATTACGACATCCTGAGGAACCTGACCCTCACCGGCGGCTTGCGCTACGATGACGATCATCGGGACCAGTTTGACGTGATCGACATTGTGCGGCGCCAGAAGAGCTTCCACCACCTCCAGCCCAAGGCCACGCTGACCTACAAACCGGTGTCGGACTTCCTGCTTTATGCAACCTACAGTACCGGCTTCCGCTCGGGTGGCTTCAACGCCCCGAACGTAGCGGTGGCCGAGTTCGACCCAGAATCGCTGCAGAACTACGAAGGCGGCTTCAAGGCCCAGCTTCTCGATCAAAAGCTGACTGTGAACGCTGCCTACATTACGAGGACGTCAAGAACTACCAATATTTCTACGTCGATGCGGCATCCGCCTCGCAGATCATCAACACCATCGGTCGCGTCCATATCCAGGGCATCGAGATGGAAGTGATCGCGCAACCGCTGCCGGGCCTTGAACTGTCGGGCGCGATCGGCACAACACTGTCTCGCATCACCCAGGATGCGGTGGTCACCGACATCGGTCACCGCACGCCGCGCACCATTCCCTTCTCGTCCAACCTTTCGGCACAGTATAGCTGGCCGATCGATGCGACGATCAGGGGCCTGGCTCGCCTCGACTGGCAGCATTTCGGGAACAAATACTGGGGCGCCGACAATGCCCAGGTCCAGGATCCCTACGACCTAGTCAACGTCCGCACCGGAATCGAGTTCGGCCGCTTCGGCATCTATGGCTTTGCCAAGAACCTGCTCAACGACAAGTACTACTCGGAATATATACCGACCAAATATAGTGGGCTCGACGTAGCGCTGGGCTATCGTGGTCGCCCGCGGACCTACGGCGTCGAAGCACGGGTCAACTTCTGAGACCGGATCAGGACAACGGGAGAATGGAGATGGCACCCGAGCGGATACGCCTCGGCATCGACGTCGGTGGCACCAACACCGACGCCGTGCTGATGTGTGGCAAGGAGGTGCTAGCCACCACCAAGAGCTTTACCACCGTGGACGTGAAGGAAGGCGTGATCGCGGCGGTGCGCGCCTTGCTCTCGATACACGGCGGAGCGCCTGCCTTGATCGACGCGTTGATGATCGGCACCACCCAGTTCGTAAACGCCTTCGTCCAGCGGCGCGACTTATCGCCGGTCGCAGCGATCCGGGTCGGCCTCCCCGCCGGCGACGGCGTACCGCCCTTCTCGGGCTGGCCCGACGATGCGCGCGAGGCGGTCGGGGGCCGCCATTATCTGGTCGGCGGCGGCTCTTTCTACAGTGGCAAGGACTATGCGCCGCTCGATGAGGACGCCATCGCCGCAGCGGCGACCGAAGCCGGCAAGGCGGGTGTCACCACCTTCGCGCTCTCGGCGACCTTTCGCCGATCCGGCCTGATCTGGAGAAGCGCGCCGCGGCGATCGTGGCTGCGACTGTGCCCGGCGCCCGCATCACGCTCTCCTCCGATGTGGGTGGTATCGGCATCCTTAATCGCGAGAATGCAGCGATTATAAATGCCAGCCTGGCCGAACTGGCGGCACGGGTGGTCGGCGCGCTCCGCCAGGCTTTCGTCGATCTGGACATTACCGCACCGATCTTCTTCAGCCAGAACGATGGCACCCTGATCAGCACCGCGGTTGCCCAGCGCCTGCCGATCCTGACCTGTTCGGCCGGCCCCACCAACAGCATCCGGGGCGCGGCCTTCCTGAGCGGGCTGGGCGATGCGATCGTCGCCGATATAGGCGGCACTACCACCGACATCGGCTTCCTGCGCAACGGCTTTCCACGCGAGACAACCTCGCCCAACCTGATCGGCGGCGTGCGCACCAACTTCCGGATGCCAGACGTACTCTCGATCGGCGTCGGCGGGGGCAGCCTCGTTACCGGATCAGCGAATGGTGCCAGGGTTGGCCCGCGCTCGGTGGGCTTTCGCTTGCCGCAGGAGGGCCGGGTGTTCGGCGGTGAAACGCTTACCGCAACGGACATTGCCGTGCGCGCGGGCCAAGCCGGGATCGGCGATGCGGCGCGTGTAGCCTATCTGGATGAGGCGCTGGCGGCGGCGGCGCTCGACAGTATCCACGGCCAGATCGAGGAGGCTATCGATCAAATCAAGGTCAGTTCGGCGCCGCAGCCGCTAATTCTGGTGGGCGGCGGCAACATTCTCGTCTCGCGCGACATAAAGGGCGTGTCGGAGGTATTGCGCCCGCACCATGCCGAAGTGGCAAATGCGGTTGGGGGCGGCAATTGCGCTGGTCAGTGGGCGTGTGGACAAGCTTTATGATTTCATCGGCCTGGGACGCGAAGCCGCGCTCGATCAGGCGCGTCGCGATGCAACCGCTGCGGCGATCGCCGGCGGTGCGGATGCTGCGCAAGTCGAGATCGTCGATCTCCAGGAATTGCCGATGACCCACATGAAATCGGGTTCGGTGCAGGTAAAGGTGCGCGCGGTTGGTCCGCTGGCTGTGCTCGCCTGATCGGCGCAAGGAAAGCGAGTAACATGACCACTATCGAGACCGTCCAGGATGTGCAGGATATGGCCCGTGGTGCCGTGCTGCTGGGGTCCGGCGGCGGGGGCGACCCCTATGTCGGCGAGCTGTTCGTTCGCGAGCAGATCAAGCGCGGGAAACTGCCACAAGTAGTCTCGCCCGAAAACCTGGATGACGACGCCTCCTGCCTAAGCCGGTCAGCGACCGCCTCGAAGCGCTCGCGGCAATGCCGGGTGCGTCCAAGTCGGCGATCCTGGCCGATGCCGTCACTGCGTGGCTCAATCGCCGCGGCGCCGCCGATGGCGCAGGCCAACCAACTCTTTCGATGCCCGTTGGCCAATGATCGCCAGGTTGTCATGATTGTCGATCCAGTCTCCCTTGAGCAGCATGTCGAAGAGCCGGCGGTCGAGGCCGCGCGGGGCGCGATAGTTGACGTCCTCGGGCACGGCATGGTGGCGCAACCGGGCATGGCGCAGGCGCAATGCCAGGCGCCGGTCATTGCGGTAGGTCATCTCGTGATCGAGCAGCAGGGCCAGCCATTCGGCATGGTCAAGGCTGGCAGTTTCATCGCTGGCCGCCAGGTCGGCAAAGGCCTTGGCCATGCCTGCAAGGCCGAGCTGGCCCAGCAGGTCAAAGGTGGGGTGTTTCAGCATCTTTGTTCCTTTCAGTGGTAATAGCCTGAGCCCCGGATATTGGTGTGGAGGATCGGCTCGTGCTCCGGGGCGGTTGGCACGGGCACACGATCGAGCCCCTTTTCGAGGATCGATTTGACGGACGGGTAATTGCGCGCCTGGATCTCCAGCGCGCGCAGCGCGGCAGCCTCGAGCCGTTGGGCGCCGAAGCGCTTTTCCAGTCCGATGATGCCCAGGCACGAGCGGTAGCCCTGTTCGGGATGTGGCCGGCTCTCGATGATCTTTTCAACCAGCAGCGACAGCATCGGCCCGATCCGCTGCGCTTCCTCACGGATTTTCCCTGGCGTCCAGTCGCCATAGCGACGGTGGCTGGAGGGCATGTGTTCGGGGATCGTCGTGTGCCGCCCATTGCCGCTGCCGCGCATGTGGACGGCGATGCGCTCGCCGCCGAGGAATATCTCGACGGTGCGGGCAGTGATGCGCGCTTCGACCTCCCGGCGGGCAAAGCGGTGCGGCACCGAGTAATGGTGCAGCAAACAGGCGATGTGATAATCGAGCCCGACCCGGCAGCGTTTCCACTCGGCATGGACCCAGGGCTCGGCCGGCAACGGCTTCAGGTTCGGCGCGTCGATTTCCTCGAACATTTGGTGGCGCGTCCTGCGGAACTGCCGCAACACTCGCATCTCGTTGAGATCGGCCAGGCACTCGCCGATCGCGACATTGACCTCGCCCAGGCTGTAGAAGATCCGGTTGCGCAACCGGCCCAGCAGCCAGCGCTCGACGATCCCGACGCAGGCCTCGACTTTGGCTTTATCCCTCGGCTTCCGCGGCCGAGCCGGCAGCACCGCCGTGCCGTAATGGCGCGCCATGTCGGCGTAGCTGCGGTTGACCATGGGATCGAAGTGACAAGCCTTGATCACCGCGACCTTGGCGTTGTCAGGCACCAGCAGCTGCGCGGATCCGCCGAAGAAGGCGAAGGCGGCATTGTGGCTGTCGATCCAGTCCGCCATCTGCTCGGTCCAGGTCGCATGCGCGAACGACAGGCTCGAGCCGCCCATCACGGCCACGAACAGGTGAGCGGCGCGGATCTCACCGGTCGCGCGGTCCACCACCGGCACCGTGTCACCCGCATAGTCGACAAACAGCTTCTCGCCACCGCCATGGCTCTGGCGCATCACCAGCGGTAGCCGGCCCTCCCAACCCCGGAATAGATCGCAGAACCGGCTGTAACGGTAGCCATCGGGATGCTCGGCGATGTATTCGTCCCAGAGAACCTGCAGCGTCACATGCTTGCGCTTCAGTTCCCGGGCCAACGCTGGCCAGTCCGGCTCAGGCAATTTACGCCGCCCCGGCTTCACCCCGGCAGCCCCGTAAAGCCGTCCCTCCAGCTCCGCGTCGCTGATCTCGGATGGCACCGGCCAGGAAAGGCCGCAACGATCAAAGCGCACGACCATGTCCCGCACCGTCGATCGGGCAATCCCCATCATCCGGGCAATATCGCGCATCGGGGCGCCTCCCTCCCGATGCAATCTCATCACCTCGCGCACTTGGCGCATCTTCGGCCTCCTCGTCGGCATCGCATTCTCCCGGCTGCTAATCAGCCGACAAAATGGCTCCAACGATCGGACTTCTCACCCTCCCCGGGGTGGCCGGGAATTAATCGGAATGGTGGCCGGCATCATCTCGGAATCCCGGCCCGGATCAAATCGGAATACCGACCGGCTTCACCTCGGAATCCGCAAGCCAAAGCCGCCGGCTATTGGCGCTGGCAGAGATTTATGAGGGTGGTAGCCGGAGCGACGCGGCACGACTTGGCGCGGTGACGCGGCAAATCGTGCGCGACTAGGTTGTCCGCTTCAACGAACGCGGCCCCGATGGGCTGCTGGATGGCTCAGCTCGGGGTGAAACTACATCGTGAACGAAGCTATCCAGCGTTGCGGTATCTGCGTTTCGATAACGCTTGCAGTGGCATTCCCACCGCGCTGAAGAGGCCCTATTACTGCAACTTTGCCAACGGCCCGCGTCCAGCATTTAGCCTTTTGTTGGCGTGCTTGTTTTTTTCCAGACCGCCGATGTAAGTCTCGTCGGCTTCAACGTGTCCGTCCATCTTTTCGACTGTGCCAACCTTCATTGCCAAGCGGATACGATGGTTCATGTGCCATGCCGACTTTTGCGTGATCCCCAAAGCCCGAGCCATCTCGTAGGAGCTGATGCCGTTCTTGCAGTTGGCAACCATCCATATAGCGACAAACCACTTGTCCAGCGGGAGCGCGCTATCTTCAAAGATGGTGCCTACCTTGGCCGAGAATTGCTTGCGTGGGTGCTTTTCCTTGCACTCCCACAGGCGGCGCGTTGCGATGAAGCGCACATCGGTGCGCCCACAAGTCGGGCAGTGAACGCCGCCCGGCCAGCGAAGTTCAACCATGTGCGCGAGCGCCACATCCGGCTCGGCGAAGTACCGGACAGCTTCGATAAGGGTGCGAGGTTCCTGTGCCATACCCCTTGATATACTCTAGGGTTTACTGAGTCAAGTATATTATTGCCTTAAAAAGGGGGCTTTGCAGCCGAGCTGGAGAAAGTCCGCGCGCGCCTCCTGCAAGGCACTTCGATAGAAATCTGGTTTCAGAGCCTGCCCCGGCGAAGGCCGGGGATGACGCACGGATCGGCCAGAAGAACAAGATCACGCGCCGGTGGGCGAAGCGGGGGACGCGTCCGTCGGCAGCGCATGATCAACGAACCACATCAGCCTACATCTTCGAAAGCGATCTGTCCGGCCCTCAGCAAGGGCGCTGGTTTGGTTCTGCCGTTTTGCAATACCGAAACGATGAACCTGCATCTTGCTGAAATTGCTCGAACCGTGGAACCTGGTGCCCATGCCTTACTGCTTATGGATCAGGCCGGATGGCATACGACCGACGCGCTCATCATGCCCGAGCATATCAGCATCATCCCGCTGCCAGCCAAATGTGCAGAGCTTAATCCGGTCGAAAATATCTGGCAGTTCATGCGAGATAACTGGCTCCCCAACCGCATCTTCGAATCCTATACCGAGATCGTCGATCACTGCTGCGACGCCTGGAACAAGCTCATTGCTGAACCCGCCCGCATCAAGTCCATCGGAATGCGCCAATGGGCACATGGGTCATGATTACCGAGAGTTGGTATAATTGCAGCAGCGTCCGGTGGTCCGCCAAAAGGGAATGTCTCTAGAGCTTGCCGGTCAACTCCGGCACCAGATTGAACAGATCGCCGACTAGGCCGATATCGGCGACCTGAAAGATCGGCGCATCTTCGTCCTTGTTGATGGCGATGATCGTCTTGGAGTCCTTCATTCCCGCCAGATGCTGGATCGCCCCGGAGATGCCCACGGCAACATATACTTCGGGCGCGACGATCTTGCCGGTCTGGCCTACCTGGTAATCGTTGGGCACATAGCCGGCATCGACCGCAGCGCGGCTGGCGCCGACCCCGGCGCCCAACTTGTCGGCGAGCGGGAAGATCGTGGCCTTGAAGGTGTCGCCATCCTTAAGTGCGCGGCCGCCCGATACGATGATCTTGGCGCTGGTCAGTTCGGGGCGTTCGAGCTTGGCAATCTCCGCGCCGGCAAAAGTGGACAGGCCGGCATCGCCAGCGCCCGTTACGTTCTCGACCGCAGCGCTGCCGCCGCTGGCTTCGGCCTTGGCAAACGCCGTCCCGCGCACGGTGATCACCTTCTTGGCGTCGCTCGACTGCACCGTGGCGATCGCATTGCCGGCATAGATCGGGCGCGTGAACGTGTCGGCGCTTTCCACCGACAGGATGTCGCTGATCTGCATCACATCGAGCAACGCGGCGACGCGCGGGGTGATGTTCTTGCCATGCGCAGTGGCAGGCGCCAGAAACGCATCGTAACCGGCCATCAGCCCGGCCGCCAGCGGCGCGACGTTTTCTGCGAGCTGATTGGCATAGGCAGGATCGTCAGCCAGCAACACCTTGCCGACACCGGCGATTTGCGATGCCTGCTGCGCGGCGGCGGCGGCATCGGCGCCGGCCACCAGCACATGCACATCGCCCAGCTTGGCGGCGGCGGTGACCACGGCCAGCGTGGCATCCTTCAACGAGGCATTGTCATGCTCGGCATAGACGAGAACGCTCATGCGGGAACTCCCATTTCCTTAAGTTTGGCGACCAGCGCATCGACATCGGCGACCTTGATCCCGGCTTGGCGTACCGGCGGTTCGGTCACCTTCAGCGTTTTCAGATGCGGCGTGGTGTCGACACCGTAATCGGCGGGGGTCTTGTTCGCCAACGGCTTGTTCTTGGCCTTCATGATGTTGGGCAGCGACGCGTAGCGCGGCTCGTTCAGGCGCAAGTCCGTAGTGACGATTGCGGGCAGGGCCAGCTTGACTGTCTCCGAACCGCCATCGACTTCGCGCGTCACCGACACAAAGCCTGCTCCGGACCCCGATCCGGGGTCACCCTCGACAACGACCGCGCTGGCAAAGGTGCCTTGTGGGCGGCCGAGCAACGCCGCGAGCATCTGCCCGGTCTGGTTGCTGTCATCGTCGATCGCCTGTTTGCCCAGGATCACCAGCCCAGGGTTTTCCTCGGCAACGATGGCGTTCAGGATCTTGGCGACCGCCAGTGGCTCGACCACATCATCGGTCGAAACCAGGATCGCCCGGTCGGCGCCCATGGCCAGCGCGGTGCGCAAGGTTTCCTGCGCCTTGGCCGGGCCGACCGACACCGCGATCACTTCGGTCGCAACGCCTTTTTCGCGCAGGCGCAAGGCTTCCTCGACGGCGATCTCGTCGAACGGGTTCATGCTCATCTTGACGTTGGCCAGATCGACACCGGTGCCATCGGCCTTGACCCGCGGCTTCACGTTATAGTCGATCACACGCTTCACGGGCACGATGATCTTCATGGGTCCTGCGTCCTTCTATCGGGCTGCGTCAAAAGTTGGATGATTTAATCGAACGGTTAAACTGCTTGGTCGCCGCCATCGCCTTCCAGGTGGCTTACGTCAAGCCCCGTGGTGATGGATCACAGCGAGGCCTTGAAATTCGCCGATACGATGGATCTCAGGCCAGCGCCTTGACCTCGGCAACTATTTTCTTGGCGGCGTCGCCCAGATCGGCGGCCGAGACGATCGGCAGGCCCGAGCCTTCGAGGATTTGCTTGCCCAATTCGACATTGGTGCCTTCGAGACGCACCACCAGCGGGACCGACAAGTTCACCTCCTTGGCTGCAGCGACAATACCCTCGGCAATGATGTCGCATTTCATGATGCCGCCGAAGATATTGACCAGAATGCCCTTCACCGCCGGGTCGGACAAGATGATCTTGAACGCCGCGGTGACCTTTTCCTTGTTCGCCCCGCCGCCGACATCGAGGAAATTGGCCGGGAACATGCCGTTCAGCTTGATGATGTCCATCGTCGCCATGGCCAGGCCCGCGCCGTTGACCATGCAGCCGATATCGCCATCGAGCTTGATATAGGCCAGATCGTATTTCGATGCTTCGATCTCGGCCGGGTCTTCCTCGGTTTCGTCGCGCAGTTCCAGCACATCGGGGTGGCGGTACAGCGCGTTCGAATCGAAGCTCATCTTGGTATCGAGCACCAGCAGCTTGGCGGGTTCAGAAGCACTTGGCTTCGATTCGACCAGCGGGTTGATTTCCAGCATCGCTGCATCCTTGGCGACGAAAGCATCGTAGATCTGCCGGGTCAGGATCTGCGCCTGCTTGTTCAGATCGCCCTTCAGCTTCAGCGCAAACGCTACCGCGCGGCCGTGATGCGGCTGAAAACCGGTGGCGGGATCGATGCTGATGGTGGTGATCTTTTCCGGCGTCGAATGCGCGACTTCCTCGATATCGATGCCGCCTTCGGTCGACACGATGATCGCGATGCGGCTGCTCTTGCGATCCACCAGCATCGACAGGTAATATTCCTTGGCGATATCGACGCCATCGGTGACGTAGAGGCGGTTGACCTGCTTGCCCTGCTCGCCGGTCTGGATCGTCACCAGCGTATGGCCCAGCATCTCGCTGGCATGCGCCTCGAC
>CAXTOI010000057.1:0-12373 GCA_964245645.1 uncultured Novosphingobium sp.
GGGCGTCATGGTTCTCAAACGCCCAGCTCGGCCAGCCTTCGCCTCTACGGCCCGGCCAACTGGCCATGGTCTCGGTGACGAACTGCGGTATCAATTCAGGCGTGTAGAGGAAATTGAAGCCATAAGCGCTGGAGAGGCGGTTTCTGCCCGCGGTATAGGCCTTCATTTCATATTCGGCCTTGTCGCCGCCGACCTCGGCAACGGTGAAGATCGCGCCATATTGTCCGCACAGTGCCGCGATGCGCTCGATAAAGGCGATCATGCCGGGCTGCGACTGGCTGTAGCGCTTGATCTGGTAATCGAACGGGCGAGTGCGGCTGCGGCCGCCCATGACAGATGCATCGGGCGCAGGCGGATTGTTGCGCAAGCGCGGGTCGTGCATGGCATGATTTAGCGCGTCGAGGCGGAAGCCGTCCACGCCGCGATCCAGCCAGAATTTTGCCACCGCCAGCAAGGCATCCTGGACTTCCAGGTTGTGCGCATTGAGTTGGGGTTGCTCTTTCAGGAAGGTGTGCATGTAATATTGCCGCCGCCGCGCGTCCCAGGTCCAGGCGGGGCCGCCGAATACCGATTGCCAGTTGCTGGGCGGGGTCCCGTCGACCTTGGGGTCGGCCCAGACATACCAGTCGGCTCGGCAATTGGTGCGATCCTGCCTGCTCGTCCCAAACCACGCATGCCGGTCCGAGGTATGCGCATAGACCTGATCGATGATAATTTTCAGGCCAAGATCATGCGCCCGCGCCACCAGCGCGTCGAAATCGGCCAGCGTGCCGAAGATCGGATCGATGTCGCAATAATCGGCGATATCGTAGCCGAAGTCGACCATCGGCGAAGTGAAGAATGGCGAGATCCAGATCGCATCGACCCCCAGCGAGGCAACATGATCGAGATGGGTGGTGATCCCGGCAAGGTCGCCGATGCCATCGCCGTTCGAATCGGCAAAGCTGCGCGGATAGATCTGGTAGATCGCCGCGCCGCGCCACCACAAGGCCGAGGCAGATACAGCAGGTACGATAGTTCGGGCCATACGAAACTCTCGACGTGAAATTACGTAGAATTGCATCTGCACAAAATTATGTGGCGCCGCGATCCATGATTGTAGATCGTGACTTGTATGGCATAGCTTGGTAGCTGGAGGAACCGGAGGCCGTATTCAACTTGTGACCGGGCGGAACCTGCGCGTTCCCGCGCAATCTTCGATCGTCAGGGGAACCGCATGACCACGACCGCTACCGAGACCATCGGGCACAGTTCGTCGGAGAAGATGTCGATCAACGAGCTGCTGATCGATGTCCTGCGCCATCGGGTCGGCAAGGATGAGCGCGCCGCCAAGCCGCTCGACTGGTTCACCGCCGTGGTCCTGTCGCTCCGCGACCGGATCATCGACAAATGGATGGAATCGACTCGCCGCACTTATGACGACAGCGGCAAGCGGGTCTATTATCTCAGCCTGGAATTCCTGATCGGGCGGCTGTTGCGCGATGCCTTGTCCAACCTCGACCTGAACGACGAGATGGAGCAGGCGCTGCGCGCGCATGGCTTCGAATTGTCGGCGCTCGAAGAGGTGGAGCCCGATGCGGCGCTGGGCAATGGCGGGTTGGGGCGGCTGGCGGCCTGTTTCATGGAAAGCCTCGCCAGCCTCGATATCCCGGCTTACGGCTATGGCATCCGCTATGTGAACGGCATGTTCCGCCAGCGAATCGACGATGGTTGGCAAGTCGAATTGCCCGAAACCTGGCTGGCGCATGGCAATCCGTGGGAATTCCCACGCTGGGAAAGCAATTACCGCATCGGCTTCGGCGGCGAGGTGGTGGAAACCCGCAACGGCGTCGCCTGGCATCCCGCGGAAACGGTGCTGGCCACCGCGATCGATACGCCGGTGGTCGGCTGGCGCGGCAAACGGGTCAACACGCTGCGGTTGTGGACCGCCAGTTCGCTCGATCCGCTGCGGCTCGATGCTTTCAACGCCGGCGACCATTTTGGCGCGCTGGCCGATCAGGTGAAGGCCGACAGCCTGGTGCGCGTGCTTTATCCCGCCGACTCAAGCGCGGCCGGCCAGGAATTGCGTTTGCGGCAGGAGTTCTTCTTCTCCTCGGCCTCGATCCAGGACATCGTGCGCCGCCATGTCCAATATACCGGCGACATCCTGACCTTGCCCGACAAGGCGGCGATCCAGCTCAACGATACCCATCCGGCGGTCGCCGTGGCCGAACTGATGCGGCTGCTGATCGACACCTATGAGCTGGGCTTCGATGAAGCGCTCGATGTCACCCGGCGCACGATGGGCTACACCAACCACACCCTGCTGCCCGAGGCGCTGGAAAGCTGGCCGCTGCCGCTGTTCGAGCGGCTGCTGCCGCGCCACATGCAGATCATCTATGCGATCAACAGCCGCGTGTTGCGCGAGGCCGGCAAGGCGCAGATGGGCGATGCCGCGCTGGCCGCGATCTCGCTGATCGATGAAGGCGGCGAACGGCGGGTGCGCATGGCCAATCTGGCGTTCACCGGGGCGCATAGCGTTAACGGCGTGGCGGCGCTGCACACCGAGCTGATGAAGACCACGGTATTTTCCGATCTCCACAAGCTGTACCCCACCCGGATCAACAACAAGACCAATGGCGTCACCCCGCGGCGCTGGCTGCAGCAATGCAACCCCGGGCTGACCAAGGTGATCCGCGACGCGATCGGCAGCCAGTTCCTCGACGATGCGCAGCAGCTGAGCGCGCTGAACGCCCTGGCCGACGATGCCGAACTGGGCGAACGCATCGGCGAGGTGAAGCGCGCGAATAAGGTGGCGCTCGCCGCGCATCTCAAGGAATTGACCGGGGTGCGGGTCAGCCCCGATGCGCTGTTCGATGTCCACATCAAGCGCATTCACGAATACAAGCGGCAATTGCTCAATCTGGTCGAAACGGTCGCGCTTTACGACCAGATCCGCAGCCGCCCCGAGAAAGACTGGGTTCCGCGCGTCAAGATCTTCGGCGGCAAGGCGGCATCGAGCTATCACAATGCCAAGCTGATCATCAAGCTGACCAACGACATCGCCCGGCGGGTCAATTCGGACCCCTCGGTCGGCGGCCTGCTCAAGGTGGTGTTCGTGCCCAATTACAACGTCAGCCTGGCCGAGCGGATCATCCCCGCCGCCGACCTGTCGGAGCAGATCTCGACCGCCGGGATGGAAGCCTCGGGCACCGGCAACATGAAATTCGCATTGAACGGCGCGCTGACCATCGGCACGCTGGATGGCGCGAATATCGAGATCAAGGATCATGTCGGCGACGAGCATATCGTCATCTTCGGCCTGACCGCAGACGAAGTGGCCGAAAAGCGCAGCCGCCATTACAATCCGCGCGAGCTGATCGAGGCCTCGCCCGAACTCAACCAGGCGGTCAATGCGATTGCCGGCGGCGTGTTCTCGCCCGACGATCCCACCCGCTACGAGGGGCTGATGAACGGGTTGTACGACCATGACTGGTTCATGGTTGCCGCCGATTTCGACAGCTATGCCGCCGCTCAGCGCGCGGTCGATGCCCGCTGGCTGGATACGGCGGGCTGGCGCACCAGCGCGATCCGTAATAACGCCAATGTCGGCTGGTTTTCATCGGACCGCACGATTGGCGAATATGCCAGGGATATCTGGGGAGTTCTGTGAAACCACCGGCATCCGCCATTGCCGCGCTGCTGGAGGGAACTCATGCCGACCCTTTTTCGCTGCTCGGTGTCCATGAAGGGCCCGACGGCGCCTTTGCCCGCGCCTTGCTGCCCGGCGCGGACGTGGCCGAAGCGTTCAGCCTGACCGGGGTGCCGCTCGGCCAGCTGACCCGGATTGACGATCGCGGATTGTTCGAAGGGCCGGTCAACGGCGGGCGCCAGCCGGTGACTTATCGTTGCACTGCAGGCAAGCACACCTGGCTGATCACCGATCCCTACAGTTTCGGCCCCGTCCTGGGCCCGGTCGATGACCTGTTGATCGCGCAGGGCACGCATTACCGCCTGTTCGACAAGCTCGGCTCGCATCTGGTGAAGCATGAGGGTGCAACCGGCGTCCACTTCGCGGTATGGGCGCCCAACGCCACGCTGGTCAGCCTGGTCGGCGATTTCAACGACTGGGATCACCGCCGCCACCCGATGCGCCAGCGCAGCGACATCGGCGTGTGGGAAATATTCCTGCCCGATATCGCCGAGCATCGCGCTTACAAATATCGCATCGTCGCCCCTGACGGCATCGTACTGCCGCTGAAGGCAGACCCCTTTGCCTTTGCCGCCGAACTGCGCCCCAGCACCGCCTCGCTGACCACGCGCCCGATCGAGCATGAGTGGGGCGACCAGGCGCATCGCTCCTATTGGGCCGGGGTCGATCACCGCCGCCAGCCGATCTCGATCTACGAGGTTCACGCCGGGTCGTGGCAGCGCGACCACCATGGCTGGTTCCTGAACTGGGACGCGCTGGCGGCGCAGCTGATCCCTTACGCGGCCGAACTGGGCTTTACCCATATCCAGTTCATGCCGATTTCCGAGCATCCCTACGATCCCAGCTGGGGCTATCAGACCACCGGGCTGTATGCGCCTACCGCCCGGCACGGGCCGCGCGAAGGCTTCGCCCGTTTTGTCGATGGCGCGCACCGCGCCGGGATCGGCGTGCTGATCGACTGGGTGCCGGCGCATTTCCCGCTCGACGAGCATGGCCTGGCGCGCTTCGACGGCACCTCGCTATACGAGCACGCCGATCCCCGGCTGGGTTTTCATCCCGACTGGAACACCGCGATCTACAATTTCGGCCGGCGCGAAGTGGTCAGTTTCCTGATCAACAACGCGCTATATTGGGCCGAGCAGTTCCACGTCGACGGGCTGCGCGTCGATGCCGTCGCCTCGATGCTTTACCGTGATTATTCGCGGCGTAGCGGCGAATGGATTCCCAACGAAGCGGGCGGGCGCGAGAACTGGGAAGCGGTCGAGTTCATGCGGGCGATGAACCGCGCGGTCTATGGCGCACATGCCGGGTTCATGACGATTGCCGAGGAATCGACGGCGTGGCCCGGCGTGACCCTGCCGGCCTATGACGGGCAGTCGAGCAACCTGGGTTTCGGTTTCAAATGGAACATGGGTTTCATGCATGACACGCTGGAATACATGGGCCGCGATCCCGCGTATCGGCGCTGGCACCACAACGACATCACCTTCGGGCTGATGTATGCCTTCGCCGAGAATTTCGTGCTGCCGCTGAGCCATGACGAGGTGGTGCATGGCAAGGGCAGCCTGCTCGCCAAGATGGCCGGCGATCCCTGGCAGAAATTCGCCAATCTGCGCGCTTATTACGCGATGATGTGGGGCTATCCCGGCAAGAAGCTGTTGTTCATGGGGCAGGAATTCGCGCAGTCGCGCGAATGGAGCGAAGATCGCGCGCTCGACTGGAACTTGCGGCGCTCGCCGCTGCATGAGGGCGTGCGATCGCTAGTGCGCGATCTCAACTGGCTGTATTGCGATCGCCCGGCGCTGCATGCCGGCGATTGCGATCGCGCAGGCTTCGAGTGGCTGGTCGTCGACGATGCCGAAAATTCGGTGTTTGCCTGGCTCCGCCGCGCGCCCGGGGAGAAGCCGATCGCGGTGATCGTCAATATGACCCCAATGCTGCATCAGAGCTATCGCGTGCCATTTCCGCACGACGGGGTGTGGCGCGAAGTGATCAATACCGATGCAATGGTCTATGGTGGCAGCGGCGAGGGCAATATGGGGCAGGCGGCAGCGAAAAACGGCTTTGCTCATCTCGTCCTGCCGCCGCTTGCTACGCTGATGCTGGAGGCGGCAAACTGATCGAGCGAACCAGGCTTCAAATCCAGCGGGAAATCACCAAATCGATAACGTCAGAGCATAAACCCGTTCCATAATCACAGCTTGGGCAGCGGAGGACGCGCAATGAGGCAATCACGAGGCCACCAGCCATTGGCGCGCGAAGCCATGGCCTATGTGCTCGCCGGCGGGCGCGGCAGCCGACTGAAGGAATTGACCGACAATCGTGCCAAGCCCGCCGTCTATTTCGGCGGGGTCTCGCGCATCATCGATTTCGCGCTGTCGAATGCGATCAATTCGGGCATCCGCCGCATCGGCGTGGCCACGCAATACAAGGCGCATTCGCTGATCCGCCACATGCAGCGCGCGTGGAATTTCATGCGGCCCGAACGCAACGAGAGCTTCGATATCCTGCCCGCCAGCCAGCGCATCGACGAGTTGCACTGGTACGAAGGCACCGCCGACGCGGTCTTCCAGAACATCGATATCATTGCCTCGCATGCGCCCAAATACATGGTGATCCTGGCGGGCGACCATATTTACAAGATGGATTACGAGCTGATGTTGCAGCAGCACGTCAATTCGGGCGCGCAGGTCACCATCGGCTGCCTGGTCGTGCCGAAGCGCGAGGCCAGCGAATTCGGCGTGATGGCCGTCGATGAGGATGACACGATCACCTCGTTCCTGGAAAAGCCGGCAGACCCGCCCGGCATTCCGGGGAACGAGGATTTCGCGCTGGCTTCGATGGGCATCTATGTCTTCGACACCGAATTCCTGTTCGAGGAATTGCAGCGCGACGCGCAGACCCCGGGCTCCAGCCGCGATTTCGGCAAGGACATCATCCCCTACATCGTCGCTCACGGCAAGGCGGTGGCGCACCGCTTCAGCGCCAGCTGCGTGCGCGCGTCGGAGGAGATCGGCGAATATTGGCGCGACGTCGGCACGCTCGACGCCTATTTCGATGCAAATCTCGACCTCACCGATGTCGTCCCCCAACTCAACATGTACGATCGTGAATGGCCGATCTGGACTGACCAGATCATCGCCGCCCCGGCCAAGTTCGTCCACGATCAGGACGGCCGGCGCGGGCAGGCGATATCCTCGCTGATCTCGCAGGATTGCATCGTCTCGGGCTCGCTGGCCCGGCGCAGCCTGTTGTTTACCGGCGTCAAGGTAGGCAGCTTTTCGCTGGTCGAGGAAGCGCTGATCCTGCCTTATTCGAACATCGGCCGCGGGGCGCGGCTGCGCCGGGTGATCGTCGATTCCGGGGTGCGCATCCCTGAGGGGCTGGTGGTCGGCGAAGACCCGGAACTCGACGCCAGCCGCTTCCGCCGCACCGATAATGGCGTGTGTCTGATCAACAAGGCGATGGTCGATCGGTTGGGATAAGAGATGGGGATCGGAACTTGCAAGACTCCTCCCCCTGCAGGGGGAGGTCGGGTGGGGGTGTACTGCCGCCGGCGTGGACGCGAGGCATTCGCCTTGCTCCCCCACCAGCCCCACATCACCGGGGAGGGCAGATGAGTCCGCATCATCCCAACGTGGATTCCGCTCCGCTCCGCGTCCTCTCCGTCGCCTCCGAAGCCGTGCCCCTGGTCAAGACCGGCGGCCTGGCCGATGTCGTCGGCGCGCTGCCCGGCGCCGTAGCTCCCCACGGCGTGGCGATCACCACGCTGATCCCCGGCTACCCGTCGGTCATGGCCGCGCTTGGCCTGTCCGATTGGCAAAAGCTCACCAGCCGCAAAGCGCGAACCGGGGCCAGGGTCGTGCACCAATGGGATGGACTGTTGGGCGAGCCGGCGCGCTTATTGGCATCGAGCCTGGGCGAGCATCCGCTGCTGGTGCTCGACGCGCCTGCGCTGTTTCACCGCGACGGCGGCCCCTATGGGGATGCGCAGGGGCGCGATTGGGCGGACAACTGGCGCCGCTTTGCCGCACTCGGGCGCGCCGCAGCCGATATCGCCGGCGGCGCGGTCGGCGGCTTACGTTTCGACCTGCTCCATGCGCATGATTGGCAGGCAGGAATGGCGCCCGCCTATCTACGCTTCGCCCCGGTGGCGGGCGCACCCCGGGTGCCATCGCTGATGACCATTCATAACATGGCGTTCCAGGGCAAATTCCGCGCCGAGATCTTCCCCCGGCTGGAACTGCCGCGCGCGGCCTGGGCCATCGACGGGGTGGAATATCATGGCCAGGTCGGCCTGCTCAAGGCGGGGCTGGAAGCAGCCGGCGCGATCACCACCGTCAGCCCGACATACGCCGTGGAAATCCGCAGCCCCGAATACGGCATGGGGCTGGAAGGGCTGATCCTCAGCCGGGGCGACCGCGTCAATGGCATCGTCAACGGCATCGACGTCGCCGCCTGGAACCCGGCCACCGACCCCGCGCTGGAGGCGCCGTTCGGCGTGCGCAGCCTGTCGCGCCGCCTCGCCAACAAGCGCGGGCTGGAGGCGGAGTTCGGGTTGACGCCGGGTGTCGGTCGAGATGGGGGCCCGTTGTTCGTGGTCATCAGCCGGCTGACCTGGCAAAAGGGCATGGATGTCCTGGGCGAAGTGCTCGATCATCTGGTCGGGCTGGGCGGGCGGCTGGCGCTGCTCGGCGCGGGCGATGCCGCCATCGAGGCCGAGCTGCGCAAGGGCGCGGCACGGCATCCCGGGCGCATCGGCTTGAGAGTCGGCTATGACGAGGCGCTGGCGCATCGCATGCAGGCGGGCGGCGACGCCATCCTGGTCCCCAGCCGTTTCGAACCTTGCGGGCTGACGCAGCTTTACGCCCTGGCTTATGGCTGCGTGCCGGTCGTGGCGCACACCGGCGGGCTGGCCGATACCGTGATCGATGCCAATCTGGCCGCGCTCGACAGCGGGGCGGCAACCGGCATCCAGTTCGCGACTGCGGAGTATCTCCACTTCGCGCAAGCCATATCGCGCGCTATCGATCTCTATCACCAGCCGCAGCTGTGGCGGCGCATGCAGGTCGCCGGGATGCGCTCGGATTTTTCCTGGGGCCGCAGCGGCGCCGCCTATGCCCGTCTTTATCGCCAGCTTTCGGAGGCACGATGATCGTCACCACGCCAACCACACCTTTTACCGGGCAGAAACCGGGCACATCGGGGCTGCGCAAGAAAGTCCGCGTGTTCCAGCAGCCCGGCTATGCCGAAAACTTCATCCAGGCGGTGTTCGACAGCGCAGGCGTAGCCCCCGGCGCCGCGCTGGTGATCGGCGGCGACGGCCGCTTCCATAACCGCGTGGTGATCCAGCAAGCGATCCGCATGGCCGCCGCGAACGGCTATGGCCGGGTGCTGGTTGGGCAGGGGGGGATCCTGTCCACCCCCGCCGCCAGCCATGTCATCCGCAAATATGCCGCCTCGGGCGGGCTGATCCTGTCGGCCAGCCACAACCCCGGCGGGCCGGACGAGGATTTCGGCATCAAATACAACACCGCTAACGGTGGCCCCGCCCCCGAAGCGGTGACCGAGGCGATCTACGCCCGCACCGGCACTCTGACGCGCTGGCTGGCGGTGGATACGCCCGACCTCGATCTCGACCGGATCGGCCAGGTCGAGGTTGCGGGCATGGCCGTGGAGATCATCGATCCGGTCGCCGATTACGCCACGCTGATGGAGGAATTGTTCGATTTCCCCGCTATCCGCCGCGCGGTGCACGATGGCTTCACCATGGCCTTCGACGCGATGCACGCGGTCACCGGCCCTTACGCGCATGACATCCTCGAGCGCCGCCTCGGCTTTCCCCCCGGCACCGTTCGCAACGGCCGCCCGCTGGATGATTTCGGCGGCCATCACCCCGATCCCAACCTCGTCCACGCCAAGGTGCTGTACGATCTGATGATGTCGCCCGAGGCGCCGGTGCTCGGCGCAGCGTCCGACGGCGACGGCGACCGGAACCTGATCATCGGCAAGCATTGCTTCGTCACCCCGTCCGACTCGCTGGCGATGCTGGCGGCCAACGCGCATCTGGCGCCGGGCTATGCGCGCGGGCTGTCCGGCATCGCGCGCAGCATGCCGACCAGCGCCGCTGCCGATCGGGTAGCCGCAGCGCAGGGCATTCCCATGTTCGAGACGCCCACGGGCTGGAAATTCTTCGGCACGCTGCTCGACGCGGGGCAAGCGACGATCTGCGGCGAGGAAAGCGCCGGTACCGGCAGCGACCATGTTCGCGAAAAGGACGGGCTGTGGGCGGTGCTGCTGTGGCTGAACATCCTGAGCGTGCGGCGGATCAGCGTCGGCGAACTGGCGCGCGAGCACTGGGCGCGGTTCGGCCGCAATTACTACGCACGCCACGATTACGAAGCCGTGGAAACCGCCCGCGCCGATGCGGTGATCGCCGAAGTAACGCGGGCCATCCCCGGCCTGCCGGGGCAGAGCTTTGTCGGCCTGACCGTCGCTGCCGCCGACAGCTTTTCCTACACCGACCCGGTCGATGGATCGACCAGCGCCAACCAGGGCCTGCGCGTGCTGTTCGAGGGCGGCTCGCGCATCGTCCTGCGTTTGTCGGGCACCGGCACCGAGGGCGCGACGCTGCGGCTGTATCTCGAACGCTACGAGCCGGTGGGCGGCCGGCTCGACGAAGCCACGCCAAACATGCTCGCCGATCTGATCGCTGCCACTGAAGCTATCGCCGGGATCGCCCGCCACACCGGCCGCACCGCGCCCGATGTGATCACGTGAGCGTGGCGCTGGGCGCGGTCGCCGCCACCGAGGGTACCCATTTCGCCGTCCGCGCACCCCGCGCCGCGGCAGTATCGCTGTGCCTGTTCGACAGCGACGCCGAACAGCGTATCGCCATGCGCCGCAACGCCGATTCGGGCGCTGGAGATATCTGGCAGGTCGAACTCTCGGGCAATCTGGCCGGCACGCGCTACGGCTTTCGCGCCTGGGGCGAATGGGCGCCCGAGCGCGGGCTGTGGTTTGATCCCGCCAAGCTGCTGATCGATCCCTATGCCGTGCAGCTCGACCGGCGGCCGTCGTTCAATCCGCGGCTGTCGATATACGGCGAGGACACGGCGGCGCTGGTGCCCAAGGCGATCGTGCCGGGTGCCCTGCCGCAAGTGCAGCGGTGCCAGCCGCGCTTTGTTCGGGGCGGGCTGGTCTACGAACTGCATGTGCGCGGCTTTACCATGCGCCACCCCGATGTGCCCACGGCGCTGCGCGGCACGGTGGCGGCGCTGGCGCATCCGGCGATCATCGCGCATCTGCAGAAGCTGCATGTCTCGGCGGTGGAGCTGATGCCGGTGGTCTCGTGGCTCGACGAGCGACACTTGCCGCCGCTGGGGCTGACCAATTTCTGGGGCTACAATCCGATCGCGCCGATGGCGCTCGATCCGGTGCTGTGTCCCGGCGGCATGGCCGAATTGCGCGCGACGGTTGGCGCGCTGCATGACGCGGGGATCGGCGTGATCCTCGATGTGGTGCTCAATCATACCGGCGAAAGCGACAATCTGGGCCCGGTCATCGGGCTGCGCGGCCTCGACGATGCGTTTTACAGCCACGATCCGGATGGCGCGCTGATCAACGATACCGGCTGCGGCAACACGCTGAATTTCGCTTATCCGCCGATGCGCCAACTGGCGCTGGAAACATTGCGCCATTTCGTGCGCCACGCCGGGATCGACGGTTTCCGTTTTGATCTGGCGCCGGTGTTGGCGCGCGGGCCTGGCTTCGACAAATCCGCGCCGTTCCTTGCCGAAATCGCCGCCGATCCGTGGCTGGCCGACCGGGTGATGATCGCCGAGCCGTGGGATATTGGCCCCGGCGGCTATCGGCTGGGCGAATTTCCGGAAGCCTGGCTGGAATGGAACGACCGCTTTCGCGACGATGTCCGAAGGTTCTGGCGCGGCGATGAAGCGCCTGGCATATTGGCGACGCGGCTGGCCGGATCGGCCGATGTGTTCGGCGAGCAGAACTGCCGCAGCGTCAATTTCCTCTGTGCGCACGACGGGTTTTCGCTCGCCGATCTGCTCGCCTACGCCGATCGCCACAACGAGGCCAACGGCGAGAACAACCGCGACGGGCATGGCGAGAACTACAACTGGAACAATGGCGTTGAGGGGCCGACCGGCGATTTTGCGATCCTGGCGCGCCGCGCTGCCGCTGCCCGCGCCTTGCTGGGCACGCTGTTCGCTTCGACCGGCACGATCATGCTGAGCGCCGGCGATGAATTCGGCCGCACCCAGCACGGCAACAACAATGCCTATTGCCAGGATAATGCGATCAGCTGGCTGGACTGGAACAATCGCGACCGCGCGCTCGAAGATCATGTCGCCGGCCTGTCGGCATGGCGCGCGGCGCGGTGCGCGCGTTTCGTCCAGTTCCCCCGCATGGGTGACTGGTCGCAGCCGAACGGCACGGCGATGACCGCCAGCGATTGGGAAAGCCAAGCAACCGCCGGCCTGTATTATCACTCCACCGACCCCGATCGTGCCTACGCCTTGCGAGTAGACAGAACCACGCAAGCCGTGACGGCAAGCGACATTTAAAAGCGCAGGAATCGATCCAACCCACTTAAATCCTCCCCCCTTGGGGGAGGTGGCAGCCTGCAGGGCTGACGGAGGGGCAAGATCACAATCAGTC
>CAXTOI010000058.1:0-12369 GCA_964245645.1 uncultured Novosphingobium sp.
GAATATGCCGCTGCCGCTGGGCACCGGCGATGATGCCTATGGCGATGCGGTTGAGCGCGGAATGGATCGGATCGTGCGATTCGGGGCGGCGGCACTGGTGGTGTCGCTCGGGCTCGACGCCTCGGTTGACGATCCGATCGGCGGCTTTGCCGTGACCACCGCCGGGTTCGCGCGCATCGCTGGAATTATCGCGGGATTTGCGGGGCCGGTGGTGCTGGTGCAGGAGGGCGGCTATCCATCGGCAGCGCTGGCCCGCAATCTAACTGCCTTCCTCAGTCACTTCGCCGCCCGGCGACCGGCCTGACTCCAGGTCGCAACGATCCGGGTCACGCCCATATCGGCGGTCACATTGCCGATGGTGCGGAAGATGTCGGGCACCGTTTCCACTGCCAGCAGCAGCGGCAGCAAGTCGACCGGCGCTCCCAGCGCCAGGCACACCGGGCCGATTGCGGTAAAGAACGAAATCTGGCTGGGCAGGCCGACCGCAGCCAGGCTGACGATGGTCGCGACGACCACTCCGCCAGCCAATTGCGCGGGGCTGAGCACGATGCCGTGAAGATGGGCCAGATAGATCGCCACGGCCATATTGGCTGACGCGCTGGTCAGCCGGAACAGCGACACCGCCATCGGCAGAACGATATTGCGGACATCGGCCGGTACCGCCAGATCGCCTTCGATCGCTTCGATCATCGCCGGCAGCGAACCGATCGAGGATTGGGTGGACAGCGCGATCGCCTGCGCGGGCAACGCCGCCCGGGCAAAACGCAGGAAGCCGATCCGACCGGCGATGACCACCACCGGATAGGTCAGAACGGTTACCGCGGTGCAGGCCAGGACGATGATAACGACATAATGCGCCAGCGCCCCGGCCGCGGCGATGCCCGCGCGGTGGCCGGCACCGAACGCCAGCGCGAACACCCCGATCGGCGCGAGCAGTAGCACCCAGTGGACGATCGCCAGCATCGCTTCGACCAGCGCCTGGAAGAAATCAGGGAGCAGCGCCCGACGCGGTTCAGGGACGCGAGTGCAGGCGAAGCCGAACAGCAGTGCGAACAGCACCAGTGGCACCATCTCGCCTTCCACTGCCGATTTCAGCGGGTTGACCGGGACGAAGCTCAGCAGCCAGTCGAGCGAAGGCGAGGCGGCGGCGACAGTCACCGCCGCGCTGCTCGCGGGCGGGCGCAACATCCCGATCGCGCCGGCGGGGATCGGCCAGACCCGCAGCAGCAGCGTGGTCAGAATGGCGCTGAGCAGCGCCGCAGCCGACAGACCGACAGCAAAGCAGACCAGTGCTCGCCGCGCAACCCGCCCGGCCCGCGCCGCGCCCGCCGCCGACGCAACCCCGGTGACCAGCAGCGCAAACACCAGCGGTACGATCGTCATCCGCAGCCCGTCGAGCCAGGCGGTCCCCAGCAGCGCGGTGATCGGCAGGCACGCAATCGCCACTTGCGGCAGCGACGCGGTGACTACCCCACCGAGCACGAGGCCGGCGATCAGCGCGGCAAGAATGCGGGTTGTCAGTGACATGGGGCCTCCGTCCGGTTTAGAAATCGCTGATCTAGCGCTTATTGCGCGCTTTTCGTGGCGGTGTACAACTGGCTAGATTCTCAAAGCCGCATGACACTTCGCCCGGACGGCCCGGGCTACGGCGCGTAGCCGCTATTACCAATCCGCTGGTGACAAGCGTTCAATTGCGCAATGGCTAGTCGCGATCGAAAGGAGGTGTGCGTGGCGCAGGCGGAGCGGCGGCGATGGTGGATGGCGGTGCATCGCTATAGCGGGCTGGCGATGCTCGGCTTTCTGATGATCGCGGCGATTACCGGCATCGTGTTGAGCTTCGATAAGCCGATCGACGCATGGCTGAACCCAGAGCTTTTTGCGTGTCCAACGGCTCCGGTCATTCACCCGGCCCTCGCTGCAACCAGGCTGGAACATGCCCATCCCGAACTCGCCGCCGTCTATTTTCCGGTCAGCGCAGGCGCCGGAGACAACATCGCGGTCCTGGTCGAGCCCATAGGAAGCCGGCGACTGGGTTTCGATCAAATGTTCCTGTCTTGCGTCGACGGGCATGTCGTCGGTACCCGCCGGACCGCGCCAGGGTGGGATCGCGCACATCTGCTGCGCGGGATCTACCTTTTCCACTACACGCTGCTTGCAGGCGATGCCGGCCGGTGGCTGATGGGGGCAGTGGCGGCGACGTGGCTGCTGGGCAACCTTGTGGGGATCTATTTGACCTGGCCGCTGAAAGCACCATGGTTGCGCAACTGGAAACGGCTGTGGCAAGTCCGAGCGTCAAGCCCGCTGCCGCGGCTTTTGCTTGATCTGCATCGCGCCAGCGGGCTTTGGTTGTTACCGATGCTAAGCGTGCTGGCTTTCACCTCAGTTTGTATGAACTTCTTCAGTGAGGCGTTTGTGCCGGCGGTCGCGGCGCTGTCGCCGCCCCATGTTTCGCCGTTAGACCGGCCGACGACCCGCGCTAGCGGTCCGCCGCTCGATTTTGGGGTGCTGCGCCTCAAGGCGGAGGCGGTGGCTCGGCGTGCAGCGCCTGGATGGGCGGCGGCGGTCTATCAGCGCGAGCCGGCGCATGGCCTATCGGCGGTGCGGTTTACGCGGTCAGGGGTGGAGACGTACGACGGGCTTGGTCCGATTACCATCTGGTTCTATGACGCCACCGGCCGGCTCGCAGCCGTCGACGATCCCTATGCCGACAGCGCTGGCGCAGGTTTGACGCGAGCGCTATATCCCCTTCATACCGGCAAGATGATCGGCTGGCTGGGAGTGGCGGTTGATGTGGTTTTGGGACTTACGGTGATCGAGCAGTGCCTGACCGGTGTATATTTGTGGTGGAAGAGGCGACCGGCCCGGGTAGCGCGGCCTGCACGGGCCGGTGCGGTGCAAAAAATCAAACGCGACCCGGGTTGAACCAGCTCATCCAGGCCACCAGTCCTGTGTCCGATAGCCTATCTTGCCGTTGCGATATGCCGTGTCAGCCGTCGGACACTCCGACCATGACAAGGTCGCTATCAGCTGCGCTTGCCGCCTTGCTGGCTTTGCTGACCCTCGCGTGGTCGTCAGCACCAGCCGCAGCTCGAATGCTATCGCCGCAGGACAGCAAACCCGGCTTGGCCCACCTCGCGCCGGTTGCAGCAGTGATGAATTGCGCCGATCTTGCCAGGCTGGACATTTCGGGTGCAACCGGTGCGGCAACTACACTTGCTGCCAGCGAGGTTGCGGACGATCGACCGTATTGCGATGTCCATGGCACTATCGCCCCCAGCATTGGTTTCGAGGTGCGTCTGCCGCTGGCCGGCTGGACGCAGCGTTTCCTGCAGACCGGCTGCGGCGGCTTGTGCGGTATGTTGCGCATAGATTCGAGCGGAGCCACGGACTGCACGCCGGTCATTGAAGGCAGCATCGTGCTGGCCAGCACCGACATGGGCCACACGGGCAATGACGGCGCCTGGGGCAACGACCCGCAGAAGCGCATCGATTTTGCCTATCGCGGCGTGCATGTCACCGCGCTCGCGGCCAAGGCGCTTATTCATGCTTTTTATGGTCGGGGGCCACGGTATGCCTATTTCTCCGGATGCTCGGACGGTGGGCGTGAAGCGCTGATCGAGGCGCAGCGTTATCCGAACGATTTCGATGGCGTCGCTGCCGGAGCCCCCGCGCTGAACTTCACCGTGCAGAATTCGTTTCACCACGCCTGGCTCGCTGCGGCCAATACCGGGCCCGACGGCAAGGCGATCCTCGCCGCGGTGGATATGACGCCGCTGCACGCTGCGGTGCTGGCCCAATGTGATGGTTTGGACGGGCTGGTCGATGGCCAGATTACCGATCCGCGCGCCTGCCACTTCGATCCGGCGGTGACTCTATGCCGGGGTGCTTACCAGCCCGGCCGATGCCTTACCACTCAGGGGATCGCCGCCGTGCGCAAGATTTATGATGGCGCCCGCTCGCCATCGGGCAAGCGGCTGGAAGTGGGGCCGTTGCAGCCGGGCTCTGAGATGGAATGGATCGGCGTATTCGTCCCGGCAATGAGCGATGGGCCGATCATGAGCGCGATGATGGCCATGGGTACCGTTAACCACCTGTTGTTCACTCCCAACCCCAACTACACCATCGCCAGTTTTCCGTTCACCGAGGCAATGTATGCGCAGGAGAATACCGCCCGCGCCCTTTACGCCGCCGACGATCCCGATCTGGCGCGCTTTGCCGGGCATGGCGGCAAGCTGATCCTCTATCATGGCTGGGCAGACCCGCACATCAGCCCGCTCAACACCATCGACTATTACGAGCGCGTCGGACGCCGAATGGGGACGGTCACGCGCGCAGGTTTTTTGCGCCTGTTCCTGTTTCCGGGCATGGGGCATTGCAAAGGGGGTGACGGACCGAGCGAATTCCCGCTGCTCGCAAGCTTGATGGTCTGGGTCGAAACCGGACATGCCCCGCAAGTCATGGCCGCGCACCGTGTCGCCGCGAACATGGACGATCCGCCCGCCCCGCTCAAGCAGCCTGCGCCCCCGGCGTCTGACGCTTCGCGTGCCGCGCGCGCTCCCCATGATCCGCGCCGGGCAATGGCGGCTGCGCAACGTCGACCCTTACCGCCGCGCAGCCGTCCGGTCTTCACCTATCCCCAGGTGGCAGTCTATTCGGGTCATGGTTCGCCCGACGACGCCGCAAGCTTCACCGCCGTGACGCCGGCTCCTGTCGCGGGGATCAGCGATTGGGTCGGCGCGCGCTGAGCGGCCAAGCCGGCGCGATGCTGCGCAGTCAGTCAATCGCATCACCATAGCAACCCACTTTAGCCCTAGGCGCCATGCCGCTCGATTTCATCTGCACCCAGAGATGAGGCAGCCTTTGGGACCAGTAGCGGCAGCGGTCGTCAGTGTCGGCGCTGTCACTTGACTGCATGAAGGTTGGCGCTGCATTGGAGTAGCTTTCAGCACGGCTGGGTTCCACACCAATCGATCTACCGGGGTCAGCTATTCTAGTAGTTCGATCTGCTACCTTTTTCGCCCTGCGCCATTCCGCAATCCGACGAGCGCTTGAGCGGCATTCCGGGCGAAGCGTCGCCAGTCACCGGGCAGGTCATGCTCAGCGACGCGAAGGGGGATGCCGAGCTCGTCAGCCAGCGACCACAATTCAGTCCAGTCAATGATCCCCTGGCCAACATCGGCAAAGCCCATCTGGTCGAGATTGGTGCCTGATGATGCGACGTCCTTGACGTGGATAACGGGGATGCGCCCGGCATAGTGCCGCAGCCATCGCGCGGGATCCTGGCCGCCGACATGGATCCAGGCAAGATCGGCCGCAAAATCAATATCATCATCAAGCAGATACTGGATGCCGTAAGCGCCGCCGGGCAATTGCCGGAATTCGAAATCATGATTGTGCCAGGCAAAACCGAACCCGGCATCTTCGATGACCGCCTTCATTCGCCGCAGCCGAAGATGAAGCGCCTTCCATCCGTCCACCTCTGTGGGCCGGTCCTCGGGCGCGAGCCACGGCGCTACCGCTAGCCCCATGCCGAGCGCACGTGCTGCATCGATCACCGGCCTGGCGTCGCCGTTGAACATCGACAGGTTGAAATGCCCACTCATGGCCGTCAGGCCATATTCGTCGAGCAGCGCCTTCATCGCCGACACATCGTCATATTGGTCATGAAACGGTTGAACGTCGCTATAACCCAGGGTGGCGAGGGCAGACAGTTGGTCTCGCAGCGAATCATCGCCACGGGTCGACCAGAGCTGGATCGAAATGGGTCCGGTATAAGCGGGCATGTATTCATTATCCTTCAAACAAGGAGCAAATATCTCGCGATTACAGGCGGCCGGGTACCGCCATGACCGGCGAAATCCGCTCATCGCGCCGTGAGTTCAAGACGAGCAGGAAGGCGAGAACCGACGCGCACAGCGGCAGACCGATGAACCCGGCCTTCAGCCACCAGACCAGCCTCGCGTCGGCCTCGACCAGATCCGGCGTGTAGTTCCCCCAGGCCAGAAAGGTCGCGATCATGAAGCCGGCAAAACCGGCAGCAATCTTGCTGACCAGCGTATTGATCCCGAACGCCAGCCCTGCTGCTGCGATCCCGGTCTGCTGGCGTCCATCGTCGACTGCTTCGGACAAAATCGCGTAGCAGAGCGGCGAGACGGGGCCGACACCAAGCGACGTGAGTGCAGTCGCCGCCAGAAACAGCATGAAGTTGCCGCTGACGGTCAGCATCAACAGGAAGCCGACGCACTGCCAGGCGAGGAGCGCCAGGAAAGTACGGCGAAGTCCCAGGCGGCTGGTCACCAAAGGTACCAGCGCGACCCCGGTAAAGGCGGCAACGGTCGTGCAGGTCAGCAGGAACGCCGCGTCCCGCGTTGGATGGTGCAGGATGAAGCGCGTATAATGGATGGCCAGGCCGCCTTCCGAACAGAATACCGTGAAATTGAGATAGGTCAGGGCATTGCTGAGGTGGAACCGGCGATTGGTGAGAAGCACGCCCAGCAAGGTGCGCAGGCTATGCCGCTCGTTAGGCAATGGCCGGCGAATGCGGCACCCGCGCCAGGTCAACAGCCATAAGGCCGCTCCGGTTAGTCCGATGATCGCTGCCATGCGGGTGACACCAGCACGCTGCGCCAGCTGGCCGGTGCCGCCGCCAAACCATGCAATCCCGGGCAACAGGAAGCCGGCGATAGACAGCTGGCCGAGTTGGCACCCCCCAAGGCGAAAGGCATTGAGGCTGACACGCTCCTGCGGCGTTACCGCCATCATGTTGCTCAGAACGCCGTAGGGCGTGTTGATCGCGGAGTATATGACCCCCAGCACCAGATAGGTGCCGCAGGCCCAGGCGATCTTTCCAGTGTACGGCAGCGGTAGCGGCAGAAAGCACAAGAACGCCATAATGCCGAATGGCACTGCGAGTACGCCCATCAGGCGGACGACGTAGCGGCCGCCGCTGCGATCGACCAGATAACCGATCAATGGATCGGTGAACGCATCGATGACCCGCGGGACCAGCAGCAGCCAGGCCACGACGGCCGCCGGGATCACGTAGATGTCGGTGTAGTAATAGGTGAGGAAGGAGATCATCAGCCCCCACACCAAATTGCTGGAAAAATCGCCGCAGCCATAGGCCAGCTTCTGTCCGAACCTGAGCCCATCTGCGGACACCACCCGATGGCTGGTCGCAGGCGAAACTTCGGTCTGGGTCATCGGACGTACTCCTGCCCCGAACGGCGGATGGTACCCGGGAGGATCATGGCCGACCCCGTTGCAAATCATCGGCGAGGGCAACGCAAGCGCGCATCGCCATGGCCATCACGGTCAGCGTGGTACCCATTGCCCCGCTGGAGACGAAAGCGCTGGCGTCGGTCACGATGATGTTGGGTGCGTCCCAGCAGCGATTATGCGCGTCGAGCACGGAGGTCCTTGGGTCATCGCCCATCCGCGCGCCACCGCTCTCATGGATCGCGGCGCCCAGCGCCAAGCTGTGCGGCAGCATCTTGCGCACCAGCCATCGCGACACCGGATCAAGATCGGCATAAAGCCCTTCGCCGCGCTCGACCAGGCCAAGCGGCGATATCCAGCCGACCACAGCGCCTCCGGTCGCCTCGATCATTTCCGCCATGTCTGCCGCCTGATGCGGCAGTTCGGCCCGTTCCGTTTCGCCCAACCGACAAGTGATGACCGGCAGCGGCACCCCCCAGCGATCGCATTTGACCGGATCGAGCGTGATGCGATTGTCGCGTTGTGGCTGCATCTCGCTGAAACACATGAAGCTCGCGTCCCGGCTCGAAGTAGGCCGGACATGCGCGGTGCGACCGATACTGCCCTGATAAGTATAGCCAAGCACGCGTTCGGCCCCGGCATCGTCATAGCGCGGAATGTATAGACCACCCATGGTGCCGTAGCGAGGGTGGACAGGCAGGTCGTCATTGACACTGGCGTCGCTGTCGCCGGGATAACGCGCGAAAACCAGCGTCGCTGGTTGATCCATGAAATAACGTCCAAGCAGGTCCGAGCTGTTACCGATGCCGCCCGGATGCTGCGCCGAACGCGAATGGAGCAGCAGGCGCACCGATTCAATTGGCGATGCGGCCATGACGATCGCCGCGCTCGCCACCTCCTGCGTTTCGCCGGAGCTGCGATCGCGATAGCGCACGCCGGTGGCGCGGCCGGTGACCGGATCGGTCAGAATCTGCGTCACCACCGCGTCTGCCCGCAGGTTGACCTGCCCTGTCGCCAGCGCATCGTGGAGCGCTTTGGGCAGGGGGGTTTTATCGGGAGGGGCGAAGCGCCAGGCGGTTACCCGCCGGTCCGGCCAAGCTGCCTCGACCACCATTTTGAACCGGTGTTCGGTACGGGTCAGCGGCGCGGCCGCAACGATGACGCCGTCGGGCATCGTTGCGATCCCGTCGCGGCTGCCGTGGATCTCGAGCAGGGTCTCGGCTTTGGCATAGAAGGGTGCCAGATCGGCGTAGCGGATCGGCCAATCGGCACCGTCGCTGCCGCGATGCGCGACGAACTCGGCATCAGACCAGCGGTTAAGCACGCGGCCGAAGATGTGCAGCCGGCCGCCGACCTGGCGACCGCGGAACCAAAGATAAGGCGAGCGCGCCGCGCGACGATAGCGGTGCATCCGGTCGTTTACCAGGAACTTGACCATCCGCTCGTTGAAGAAGGCAACGCGGGACTGGATCGGCTGGCCGGTCAGCGTCGCGCGGATGCGACCGCGCAAATTGACGCCGGCCGGCTTCCGACCAGTGGCGCCCAGCATGTCCGCAGGACCGACGCCGCGCCCGGCCTCCAGGACCAGCACCGAGAGGCCCCGTTCGCTCAGCTCGCGCGCAGCGAAACTGCCGGCAGCGCCCGAGCCGATCACAATCACGTCATAGCGTTCCATCGCTGGAAAGCCTTCCTGTCATCTGAGGTTTGGCGGCCGCCGGAAAGACACAAGCACTGCTCGACGTGTTCCATCTATCGTGCCGAAGCGCGGCCACTTGCGCGCGGTCAACGCCGCAAAAGGCAATCACCAATTGTATTGAAGGCGGGCACCGTACGTGCGCGGCGGATAGAATTCGTACGAATAGGCGCTGGCGTACTGGCTCTCTTCTGCATCGCTGAACACCACGCTGTTTTCCAGGTTCTTGACATAACCGGTCACCGACCACCAGCTGTCCGCTGGACGATAGGTCAGGAAAACATCCGACATGGTGAAAGCGCCCTGGCGCGTATCCGCATAATTGTAGAAGGAGAAGTTGCTGGCGGTCTGGAACTTGGTCTGGATCCGGCCGGTCAGGGTGCCGCCGAGCAACGGCCAGTCACGTTCGAGGCCGCCCGCCAGGCTCCAACTCGGCGATTGCGGCGGCCGATTGCCCTTCAACTGCACGTTCCCGGTTGCGGTCGGATCGCTGGGATCGGCGATCGACAGGAAATCGGCATAGCGGGCGTGCAGATAGTTTGCGGTAAGATTGAGCTTGGCCACTTGCGGGATGCTGTAGATCAGGTCGCCCTCGACCCCGTAGATGTGGCTCGCTCCGGCGTTCTGCGTCAACTGCACCGGCTCGCCGGTAGCCAGAAAGGTATAGTTGGCGACCTGCTGATTGGTATAATTGCTATAGTAGCCTGCCACGTTCAGTTGCAGCTGATCGTTCAGGAAGCGGTTTTTCGAGCCGACCTCGTAGGAGGTGATGCTCTCCGGCTTATAGGCCGAGCCGCCGAAGTTGAAGCCCCCCGCCTTGTACCCGGTATCAAACTTTGCATAGACGAAATTCCCGGTCGAAAGCCGATCCTCGATTTCGGCGTGGAACGTGGATTTCGAACTGGAGGTTCGTCCGTCCTGATAGGCATAAATGACGTTGGCGGTCAGATTGCCGTAATAGCCGGTCTCGCTCTTGAAATCATGCGTGTAGCGGTAGCCGCCGGTTATTTTCAGCGTGTCGGTCAATTGGTAGGACCCTTGCGCATACCCCGCTTCGGAGCGGGCCTGCGTCTTGTAGACGAAGCCGAACGATTCATCGAAGCCGCCCGTAGCCAGCGGATAGGCATCGGCGCTGACCAGATGCGAATTCTCATTGAAGTAGAACCCGCCGAACTGCCACTGGAAGCGGCTGCTGTCCTTCGACGTAAAGCGCAATTCGGCATTCGACGTCTTGGGGAACTGGTTCTCCTGGAACTGGTAGGTATTGCTGTCGTCGTTCGCCCGGCTTTGATCGACCGAGTGGTGCCACTGCGTGTCATCGTAACCGCCAAGCACGGTCACCTGGAAATCATCGAAATCATAACCGACGTTGCCGCGGATCTGCTTTTCGCGGAGGTCCAGATAAGGCAAGGTTTTCAGCAGAAAATAGCTGCTGTTGATCCCGGCAGGCAGGTCGTGGATCAGCGCACCAGTCGGCGCAAAGGCAAAAGGAATGTTCTGCATCCCGTCGCCTTGGCCGCCCAGCTTGTCGTACTCGAGCGTGATCAGGCCGTGCAACCGGGCGGTCGGTTGAAAAGCGATCTGAACCCGCCCGCTCCTCGCATCCTGATCATCGGTCCGCCCGCCAATGCCGTTGTGGCGATAGCCATCGTGCGTTTCGGAAAAGAACGAGCCGCGTATCTGAACCTTGTCGCTGAGCGGGATGTTGATTGCTCCCTGCGCTTCCAGGTCGTTATAGTTGCCGTAAGCGAGGCTGGCATAGCCGCCGAAGCTGTCGGTCGGCCGGGCAGTGACGATATTGACTGCGCCACCTACCGAGTTACGCCCGTTCAGCGTGCCTTGCGGGCCCCGCAGGACCTCCACCCGATCGAGATCGTACAAGGTGGCATCGAGCGCATAGGGGCGATTGAGGTAGAAGCCATCGGTGGAGACGGTGATTGCCGGATCGCCCACCTCGGTCGTATCCCGGCTGGAAATGCCACGGATGGTGATGATCGGCTTGCCTTCGGTCTGCGTAAAGCTGACGTCGGGGGCGATCGCGGAAAGGTTCTGGATGTTCGTTATGCCGGCGGTGCGAAGCGCCTGACCGTTATAGACCGACACCGCGATCGGCGTGGTCTGTACGTTTTCCTTGCGGTGCTCGGCAGTAACGACGATCTCGCCCAACGGTGCGTCCGCCGCCGCTAAGGCCGACGCCGCTAAGGCCGACGCCGCTGTGGCCGACTGAGCGCTGGCCGGGGTCACGGCGCATAGCGCAAACGCGCCATAGACAACCGGCGAAGCACCAACCAAGTGCCGGCGGAGCGTGGAAACAAAGGCGAGACCTGCTACTCGCGGTCGGCGTGGCATTGCATAGGTGCGGATCATGTTCGTTCCCTAATCAGTTCGTTTCACATCAGTGCGCTTGCGGCAGGCCTCTCCCATGCGCGATCGTTTGATCGTCGGTCGATCAGATCAATGTGGTTTGTTTTTGGCAAAAAAAATGGAAAACGTTTTCCATTTTTCGGCCATAACGTTGTCGTTGCTTGCTTGCCATTGCTATTTTTCGTCCGTTGCAAACAGTTTTTGTCAACGGTGCAAATCAGGGAGCGCCGATGGGAGCAGCTCAGCCGCACGAGGCTACGCCCCGCTGCGGCACACCGCCATGCTTCGCATTTCACGCTTGCTAATCGATTTTCCAGCGTGCGATGTGCCGCCCGAAAGGAAAGCCGCTTGGACACCGAGGAAGACGAACAACGCGTACAAGTGGCGCCGGAAGCCGTCAGACTTGCGGATGTCGCGCGCGAAGCGGGGGTGGCAATTGCGACCGCCAGCCGGGCGCTGAGCAACCCGATGCGGGTGAACGTCAGGACCCGTAACCGCGTGCTTCAGACCGCCGAGCGACTCGGCTATGCGACCAATATCGCCGCGCGCAGCCTGCGTTCCGGTCTTTCGCGTATTGTGCTGGTTATCATGCCGCAGTGGGAAGGTTTCAATGTGCTGGAGCCGACCCTGAGCGGGATCGACGCGGCCCTGATGCGGGCGGGCTACAGCATGATCATCGGTGCGCTGGCTAAAAATCGGCTGGCCGATCCACGGATTATCGAGATTGCGCGCGGAGGTTTCGTCGACGGCATCCTGGCCATCACCAATCAGCCGCCAAAGCGTGGTGGGCTGCCGATTCTATCGGCACAATTGCCTTCGATCGGGCTATTGGTCGATCTCAGCCCATTCGGGGTACCCAGCGTAGTGGTTGCCGAACGCGAGGGGATCCGGTTGCTCACCGAGCACCTGATCGCGCGCGGGCGCCGCCGCCTGATGTATGTCACGGGGCTTGGCGGGTACCATGATTTCGAGCGCCTCGCTGGTTTTCAGGAAGCCATTGCCGCTGCCCCCTTTCCGATTGCCACCGTGCAGGTGCCGGGCGACTATTCTGCGGCTTCGGGGGTGAATGCGGCGAAAGTCTTCCTTGACATGAC
>CAXTOI010000059.1:0-5381 GCA_964245645.1 uncultured Novosphingobium sp.
GATTGAGGCCGAGGATCTTGGCCTTGTCCGCGTCGGTTATGCGAATGCCGGAGCCGACCGGAGGAACATAATCGACGAAGTCGTTGATGATCCAGTAGGGATGCTGATTAGGCGAGGTCGATGCATAGATCAGGCGATCGACGTCAACCTTCTTCATGAAGACCGACCACATGTAATCATAAGCGGCTCGGTCGTAATGCGGCCAGATCATCGGACCTTCCAGCATCGCCGTGACGTTCGGGCGCGCGCGCATCAATTCGGCGGTTTCTTCGATCAGCATCCAGCCGCCGTGCACGAGATGGAAGTTCAGGTTCGGGAATTGCGCCGCCGCCTTGTAGAAATCGTTGATGCCGAGCGCGGGCACGTTCGGCGTATAGCCGATGAGCTTGTGACAGCCGATATTGCGAAATCCTTTGCTCTGCGCATATTCGAAGATCGGAAACGCGACCTTCTCGTCGTCCATGAAGAACGAATCGGTCTTCTTGGTGACATGATTGATCGTGGTCGGATATAGCTTCAGGCCGTCGGCACCCTGCGTCGCGAGCTGATCGATCTTGGCCTTGACGATGTCGAACGTGTCGAAGGCATCGATCGCCCCGTACCACAGCACCCGGTCAGGATATTTGTCCTTGAGGTAAGCGCCTTTCTCGTTCGACACGAGGCCGTCCCAATATGAGCCGTAAATCGGCACCGACTGCATCAGGATCATATCCGTCGGGCTCTCGAGGAACATGACGTCCATGACTTCTTCGGGCTGCCAGTCGCGATTATACTGCTCGCTGGTCATGCGAAAGCGCGCGGGTGTCGACCAGTCGTGATAGGCGACGGACACGTCCAGCGCCTTGGATGCTGCACCCCGATCGCGCCGGTTGATCTCCGAATGATTGTAGCAGTGGGCGACTGCGTCGAGGACAAAGAAGCTTTCCGCCTTTTCATGAAGGCGCGGCGACCACGCGGCATGGTTGACCGGGGCATCCGCCGGCACGGGATCCTGCGGAACGATGGGAGATCCCGGTGTCGTGGCCCGGGTTCGAACCGGCTCGCCGGTGGGCGTTGCCGCGACGGGCTGCGCCCGCAAGGCTGCGGCCTGGGCTGCGACGGCTCCGGCCGACACTGTCCCGATGGTCTGGAGCGCGGCGCGGCGCGTGACGGTTCCGCGAAAGTCGTCGTTCATAGCTGATTTCCCTTTGCTGGGCGCGCGGCCCGGCTATCGATAAAGGCTTGGCGCTTTGCGGCGTGCAATGTCCGGCCGCGTTCGCTCATCCGCTCGGGCGTCCATACTGGAAAAGGCATGATGCCGACCTCGATGGCGTCGATCGCAGCCACATCGGCCGCTATCGACTGGATCTGCTCGATGATCCGCCAGCCGAAGGTACAGCTCATCTCGGTCAATGTGAGCGATACGGACGCCTTGCGCCCTTGCACCTCCACCTTGTTGACGAGACCCAGATCGAGGATACTCAGGTCGTGGCCGGACAGGATATGGCAGGGATCGACCACCGTATCGAGGAGATCCCAGATCTCGGCGACCACCGATGCAACCTCAGGTTCCGCAATGCACATAGCTACTACCTCGTGTTGTGGCCGAACCCCGACCACCCGGCGTCAAACTTCGGGAATGCCGAGCGCGTCCAGACTGGGTTGCATGTCGATGATGTCGAACCAGATCTCGCCGGCTTTTACCCGCGGCAGCCAGCGCCGCTCGGCGATGAAGGCGTTCATCTCGTCGGAGATCGCCTTGAGTTCGCCGATGCGCGCTTGCGGCACGATGAACACGCCCTCGCGGACGCCGACGACGAGATCGCCCGGCTCGACTTCCAGGCCGCCGAACCGGATGGGGACGTTGATCGAGCCGGGCTTCTCCCATCCGCCCCAGACCGGGGTGGTGTGGCGGGTGTATACCGGACAGATCATCCCGCGGCGCTTCTCCTCGGACGCCGTATATGGCGTTTCGGAGCGAAGCTCGGTCGTATCGATGGTGGCGCCGTCGATCACTACGCCCGCGATCCCGCGATTGAGCGCGGATTGCGACATCGAATAGCCGAAGCAGCCGATATCGCTTCGTCCATAGGCGTTGATGACCAGTACGTCGCCCGGTTTGGCGAGCTTCATCGCATAAGATGGCAGCAACAGGTCAGGTTCGGGAAGGTCGATGGTCAGCGCCTGGCCGAAAATGCGCATATCTTCGCGGACAGGCTTGATCGCCGTGTCCGCCAGATAGTCGGCCAGGAAACCAAAGGGCGATCCAAAGGCGCGGCTGTTTGCCTTCAATTCGGCGAGACGCGCCGGGCCGAGCCGAGGGAAATCGCGGACAATGCGATGGGCCGTGCTGCCCGGTTTGGGTAGCGGCTCCGGGCGGCGCGGCGGGTATTCCTGCGGCCGCCCCGGCTGGGCCACAGCATCGGTCGAGCTCATCAGCGCGCCGGCGACCGCCACGCTCGCCCCCGCCATGAGTTCACGTCGCCTCATCGCCTAGCTCCTATCACTATCGACACGATCGTACCTCACCTGACGCTGGGCCTGGCGCGGGACGGACCTCGGTGGGCCAGGCATCGCTGCGCCATGCTTCATGTTCGCCGCTCAAAAGTTGTACCGCCCCCGAACACCGAATTGCCGCAGGGTCGGCATGAGCAAATTCAGGGACCTTGTCCCCCCTGGCACCAGATCGACCTGATTTTCGATGCTGAGGTAAGCGCGATCGTTGAAAGCGTTCAGCAC
The DNA here is from genome assembly GCA_964245645.1 of uncultured Novosphingobium sp. Classification (GTDB taxonomy): domain Bacteria; phylum Pseudomonadota; class Alphaproteobacteria; order Sphingomonadales; family Sphingomonadaceae; genus Novosphingobium. The sequence continues at coordinate 2,719 of CAXTOI010000059.1, forward strand.
GAAGCCCTCCAGTGACCAGGCGCTCGTGCGGATTCCTGCCCGAAAGTTGAACCGGTTGGAATTCTGGGTTCTGACCAGATCGGCGGGAGAGTCGAAAACACCGCTCTTGTAGATATAATCCACCCGACCATACCCTTCAAGCGTCGGACTGATCGGCGCATGGTAATCGACGCCAGCCGCCGCGGTATATTTCGAATAGCGCGGCAGCTGCTTACCGGTCACATAAGGATTGCCGGTTTGCGCGCCGCAGGTGGCGCAGTAGAAACTCTTGATGTCGCTTGCAGCGATCGCACCGGAATAATTGATCGTCAGTCTGCTGACCGGGCGGACCGCCCCCTCGACTTCGAAGCCGTTCAAAGCCGTCTTGCCGATGTTGGTGATCGCGTTGATAACGGTAATCGCCCCGCTGGCTTGGGTGGTTGCGACTGACTGGCTGACGATCTGGTCGGACCATATCGCGTGATAGTATGCCGCTTCGAATTCGGCCCGTCCTTGCCAGAAGCGGCCCTTTGCGCCGACCTCGTAATTGTCCAGCTTTTCGGGCTTGACGACCGTACCGGCACCATATTGCTGTTCCAGCAAATCTCGCTGCGCCTGGGTGAGCGCGATGAAATTGGCGTTGAACGTACCTGGATTCACGGCCTTGGAATAGCTGGCGTAGACATTCAGATTTGGTGTGAACTGCCATTTGGCGATGACCCGCGGCAGGAAGTTGCGGAAGGTGGCAGCGACATTCTTGGTCAGCGGGCCATTGTCCGCGCCGCGATTGTATAGCGCGATATTGTCGATCTGGTATCGCCCTTCGGCGCTCAGAACGATCGCATTGGTCAATTTGAAGGAAGCGCTGCCGAATATGCCGGTCGTCTTGGTGACGACCGGGTTGCCGTTCAGCTGGTTCGACGCACCGGTCGACAGCAGCGCAGCGCTGGACGAGGCGGTATCCGCATAGACGTAGCTTCCACCGAGCAGAAGATCCAGGCGACGGCTGCCGACCGTCTCCACTCTCAATTCCTGGGAGCGGTCGAAGATATGCGACTGGAAATTGAACAAGCTGTTCACATACGGCTCGGTGTTCGGCAGAATACCGTAGTGGGGGTTCGGGAACGATCTGGTGTCGGCGAGATCGAGATCGGTTATGACCGAGGACTTCGTGCTGTTCGTCGCCGTCAGCGATCGAACGACGATGCCGGCATCGGGAACGGTCCAGGCGATGGAGAGGTGGTGGTGTTGCGACCGCTGCACCAATCCGCCTTGCCGAAGACCTAGCGCATCGCTGAACAGGGGATTCACGAGCCCCAGGGAGTTGTGGAGGATCACGCTCGTGAACAGCTGGTCCACCGGCGTATTTTGCGCCAGCCGGGAAACGGCAAACTGCGGGGCTACGCCGCAGATGTAATTCAGCGTTCCGGCGGCGCTGCGCCGGCGTTGCAGTTGAAATCCGCCTTGGTCAGATGCGCGACGGCCGTCGGCCCGTCACGATTTTCGAAATACTGGCCGAAATATTTCACCGTCAGATTGCTGCTGGGCGTGAGCATCAACTCGCCGTTGACGCTGCGCGTCGACTGGTCGCCGAGACGGGTGCCGGGGTCAGCCTGATTCTCATATTGACCATGCACCGAATAATAACGCGGGCTGATCCGAAACGACAGCAGGCCGGGCACGATCGGCCCCTCGAGCATTGCGCGAACATCGACCTGGGCATCCGAACCGACGGTTCCGTCGATCCGGCCGCCCAGGGTGCTGGCGGGATTCTTCGTGACGATGTTGACCGCGCCGGCGAATGCCTGCCGCCCGAAGGCAGCGCTTTGCGGGCCTTCAGGATTTCCACGCGGGCCGCGTCGTCGAGACCCTCGACAAAGCCGCTCGTGACCGGAGCGCCGTCGATGAATACCGATGCCGTATTGGAGCTCTGCGGATTCATGCCCCGGATGATGAAGGTCTGGACCGACCGGTCGACGCGCGACCCGCCCTGGTTGGTTATCGTCACCGCCGGCGTGAAAGCGGCAATGTCGGTGAGCGTCCGGATGTCGCGAGCGCGAATGGCCTCGGCACTGAACGCGTTTACCGTCACCGGCGCCTGCAACAGCGACTCTTCCCGCCGACGCGCGGTAACGACGATGTCGCCCAATCCCTGACTTGCCTGCGCCGGTCCGGCGGGCTGTCCGGCGAGGTTGCCGCGGTCAAGATCGGTGTTGGGCTGCGTGGGCGCGGACTGTTCGCCAACGGATTTGGCCGGATCGTCCGCCTGGCCGGGCGCGACCTGTTCGGATGCGGGTGAGGGCGTACTCGCGAACGCAGTATCCGCGACGATGAACGTCGCTCCCGCGGCTGCGCCACTGAACAGCCAACCTAACGCCAACCTGGACCGAACCATAGATTTCTTCCCTGTTCCTAAACCTTTCAGTGCCCGCGAGACCGAATTCCCGCAGCGCTTTCACAAGCCCCCTCAGACCTAGATGGTTTCTCATAAAGCGACGCAGCTGTCAAATTTTTATTTATAGACGTGGCTTTTATATTCACCTGCTTGAATTTACCGCATTTGCCACAAGGTGCTCGCGAGCCGGCGAAACGGGGGTCCGCGGGCAGCTCATCCGTCGCGGCCCGCGCGGGCCAGCAGCGGCAGGATTGCCGCTTCGCCGACCACTTCGGCATATTTGGGGTGG
>CAXTOI010000059.1:5391-9467 GCA_964245645.1 uncultured Novosphingobium sp.
GCCTCGTGCGGCGCGGGGTGGCGATCGCCGCAGGCTTCCCGCACGACGAACGGCGCGAAGCCGTGCTGAAGCGTATCCACCGCCGTTGCGCGCACGCAGCCGGAGGTGGAAAAGCCGGTGACGACCAGCGTGTCGATCCGCGCTGCGGTCAGCGTCGCGGCGAGCGACGTGCCGAAGAATGCCGAGGCATACTGCTTGGTGACCACCAACTCGTCCGCGGCCGGCCGGAGCGAGGGCGGAAACGCGCCCAGCGGGGAGCCCGTGTCGAACACGCGCAGCGCTGGCAACTTGGCGTAGAACAGCCCGCCGTCGCGCCCCGACGCCTGGTAGGCGACGTTGGTGAAGATCACCGGCACAGCTGCGTCGCGCGCCGCGGCGACCAGACGCTCATTGGCGCGCAGCGCCGGCTCGAAGGATGCCGCGTAAAACGGCGACGACGGCTCGAGATAGGCCATCACCACATCCACGACTAGCAGCGCCGGCCGCGACCCGAACGCCAGCCGGCCATCGAACACGCCTGCGTAGTCGGTGGCCGGCGCGGCGCTCATCAGATCACGCGCTCCGCCCGGAGCGCCGCGATCTCGGCATCATCCATCCCAAGCAGCCCGCGATAGACCGCGTCGTTGTCCTGGCCGACTTCGCCCGGCGCCAGCGTGCGCACTGCGCTGGGCGTATCGGACAAGCGCGGGAACGCGTTCTGCATCTTGAACCGTCCCCACCGCGGCGAGTCCACCTCGACCAGCGATCCGCGGGCCTGGAAATGTGGATCGTCCAGCATCTCGGGCGCGCGGTACATCACCCCTGCCGGCACGCTGTGTGCGATCATCAGCGTTTCCAGCTCGGCGACGGTCAGGGTAGCAGTCCATTCGCCGATCAGCCGGTCGAGCTGCTGCTGGTTGCGACCACGCGAAACATGATCGGCATAGCGGGGATCATGCGCCAGTTCGGGGCGCCCCATCGCTAGGCACAGCCGCGCGAATACCGCATCCTGATTGGCCCCGATGAGATATTCGCCGTCCGCGCAGGGATAGACATTGGATGGCGCCACGGCCTCCAGCACCGATCCGGTGCGCTTGCGGATGTGGCCGGACACGACATATTCGGGCACCAGGCTTTCCATGACCTGCAGCACCGCCTCGTACAGCGCGCTGTCGACGACCTGACCTTTGCCGGTGCGTTCGCGGGCGTGCAGCGCGGCGAGCGCACCCATGCAGCCGTAGCTCGCGGCAAGGCTGTCGCCGATCGACACGCCCATGCGGCTGGGCGCGCGGTCGGGATCGCCGACGATAGCGCGCCAGCCGCCCATCGCCTCGCCGATGCCGCCGAAGCCCGCACGCGACGCATAGGGGCCGGTCTGGCCATAGCCGGATACGCGCACGATGATCAGCCGCGGGTTGATTTCGTGCAGCACGTCGGGGCCGAGGCCCCACTTTTCCAGCGTGCCCGGCTTGAAGTTCTCGATGAGGATGTCGGCCCCGGCCACAAGCCTTCGGACGATCGCCTGGCCGGCAGCGACGCGCAGGTCGGCGGACACCGACTTCTTGTTGCGCGCGACCACTTCCCACCACAGCTTGGCTTCGCCATGGCCCCAGTTGCGCATCGGATCCCCCTGCCCCGGCGGTTCGACCTTGATCACTTCGGCGCCCATGTCGCCGAGCAGCTGGCCGCAGAACGGCCCGGCGATAAGCTGGCCGAGTTCGATGACGCGGATGTCGCTCAGGGCGCCGGTGTTGGCCACCTCAGGCCGCCGCCGCTTGAGGCGCCCAGACCGGCTGGCGCGGCGCAGGCAGCCCGGTTTCGGCTTCGCAATTGGCGCGCAGGCTGTCGATGTCGGGGCCGAAGTCGAACACGCCGATCGCTCCCCGGCTTTTCGCCATCTCCGCCCGCAGCGCCTGCGTCGCGCTTTCGTCGACAAACCCGTCGGCGATCACGACGCCATAGCTGCGCGCGCCATGGGCGGTCACCAGCCCCTGGCCGATTTCGCCGAGCACCAGCGCCGGATCGCGCTCGAGCGGGTCGCCCCAGCCGCCGCCGCCCCAGGTGATGAAGTGGAGCTGGTCGCCCACCGCTACCGGTTGATTCTCCACCTTGTTGCCGATCACCGTCTGGACGCCGTCGGCAGTCTCCAGAATCTTGCGCGCGCGCGCACCGGGGCGGCCGCCGTTGACGCCCCACGGCAGGGTGAACCAGCGGTCGTCGTGGATCGCGATCGTGCCCGGCTCAAGGAACCGATAAGTCATGTGGATGCCGTTGCCGCCGCGGTGCAGCCCGGCGCCGCCTGAATCGGCCTCGGTCTCGTACCGCTCGATCACAAGCGGGAAATAGCGTTCCAGGAACTCGTTGGGCACATTGGTGAAACCCGGCCACAACGAGTGCCCGTCCGGCCCGTCGCCCATCGGCCGGCCGGGAATGCCGCCGAAGCCGATCTGGAACAGCTGGAACCACTCGCCCTGGCCGTTCACCCCCGAGAAGAACAAGTGCGGGCTCGACGAAAAACCCGCCGCGTTGAGGAACTCGGGCGTCTTCTGTCCCAGCAGTCCGCCGAGTACGTCGAAAATGCGCCCCAGCGCATGGGTGCGGCCCGACAGGGCGGCGGGAAAGTTCGGCTTGAGCAGCGAGCCTTGCGGAATGCGCACGTCGATCAGATCGTAGAACCCGTCGTTGAACAGGATCTGCGGGTCGAACACCATGATCATGTAAATGCCGAAGAACATCTTGAACATGTTTTCGTTGAGGAAGAAGTTGATCGACGCCGGGCTCTGCGGATCGGTGCCGTCGAAGTCGAGCACGACGCGCTCGCCGACGCGCTGCATGGTGCAGCGGATCTTGTAGGGTCCAAAGCCCATCCCATCGTCGCAGATATAATCCTCGAAACTGACCGGCGCCTCGCCGATCGATTGGGCGATCAGGCTTTTCATCGCGCGGTGGTTGCGCGCCAGCAGCTGCCGGGTTGCCGCGACGTAGAGATCTTCGCCGAACCGTGCCGCCATCTCCACGACGCGCCGGGCGGCGACCCGGCAGGCGGCAATCAGGGCGTTGAGATCGGCCGCGCACCAGTCGGGCTTGCGGGTTTGGTGCATCACCAGCTTCACCAGTTCGGCATTATACACGCCCTTGTCCCACAGCTTGACCGGCGGGATGCGAACCCCTTCCTCGAAGATCGAATGGGCGTCGATCGGCATCGAGCCGACCACCTTGCCGCCGATGTCCGACTGATGCCCGAACATCGAGGTATAGCCGAGCAGCCGCCCCTCGCGGAACACCGGCAGCAGCACCAGCCAGTCGTTGGAGTGGCTGATCGCGCCGTCGACCGAATAAGCGTCCGAGATCAGGAACAAGTCGCCGTCCGCGACCGTGCCTGCGTAATTGTCAAGGAAGCCGCCGATGAACGAGCCGAACTGACCGACGATCATGCGACCGTCCGGATCGGCGATCAGCGGGAAGGCGTCACCCTGTTCGCGGATGCCCGGCGACATCGCCGTGCGCACCAGTGTCGCGTCCATTTCGATCCGGGCGTTGCGCAAGGCGTTTTCGATCACCTCCAGCGTCACCGGATCGATGGCGCGTTGTTCGAAAGGCGCTGGGTTGGTCTGGACGATGGTGGCAGGCATGGCGGCAACCTTCAGGCAAGAGTGATGAGGATGTTGCCGACCGGGTCGACGGTACCGATGCAGTCCGGCTCGATCAGCGTGGTCGAATCCATCTCGACGACGATCGCCGGACCGGCGATCACGTCGCCCGCCCGCAGCTTCGCGCGATCGAAGATCGCGGCGGCGTGGAATTCGCCGCCGATCCACAACTGGTGATCCCTGATCTTGGCCATGGCGGGATCGCCGTCGCCCTGCGGCAAGGCGGCAGCCGGCAGCTCGAATGCCGCGCCGAGGGCGACCGCGCGCAGGTTTACCAGCTCGTGCGCGGTATCCATGTTGAAGGAGAACAGGCGCTTGTGCTCGTCGTCGAACCGCGCGGTGATCCCGGCGAGCCCGTCGCGGCGCAGCGTTTGGGCATCGATCGCCAGCGGCACCTCGAACGCCTGGCCCTCGGCCGCTTCGCCCCGGGGGCGATCGTCAGGGATG
>CAXTOI010000059.1:9477-11991 GCA_964245645.1 uncultured Novosphingobium sp.
GACTTCGAACAGGCTGGTGACCTCGCTCTCGGCGATGCCGTCGGCGGCGAGTTCGCCGCGGGTCTGCGCCGCCATCTCGTCGAGAATCGCGAGCACCTCCGCCTCGTCCGTATCGCCGATGCGGCGCGAGAAGCTGCGCGCCGTCTCCGTGCGCATCCGCGTGGTCGCATCGCCCAGCGCGCACAGGACGCCGGGCGACACCGGCGACACCGCCGGCCAGCTGCCCATCAGCCGCGCGACGGCGTTGACATGCAGCGGCCCCGCGCCGCCGAAGCCCATCAGCGCAAATCCGCGGGGATCGTAGCCCTGCTGCACTGAAATCATCCGCAGCGCGCCGAACATATTCTCGTTGACGATGTCGATGATGCCGCGCGCCGCCGCCATCAAGCCGATGCCGAGCCGGTCGGCGATGGTCTGCACCGCCGCCTTGGCCCCTTCGCGGTCGAGCGTGAACGTGCCGCCGAGCAGCGCCTCGGGCAGATAGCCGAGCACGACATTGGCGTCGGTGACGGTCGGCTGTGTGCCGCCCTTGCCGTAGGCGACCGGTCCCGGCACCGCACCGGCGCTCTGGGGGCCGACACGCAGCGCGCCGGTCAGCTCGGGGACATAAGCGATCGAGCCGCCCCCCGCGCCCACTGTCTTGACGTCCAGCGAGGAGGCGCGCACCGACAGATGGCCGACTTCGGTGGTGCGCACCCGGCGTGGTTCCAGATTCTCGATCAGCGCGACATCGGTCGATGTGCCGCCGACATCGAGGGTGAGGATGTTGCGCAGCCCGGCATTGGCGCCGACCCACAACGCGCCGGTAACTCCGCCCGCCGGGCCGGACATCAGCAGCGCAACCGGATGCTCCTCCGATTTCTCGGAGCTCATCAGCCCGCCGTCGGATCGCAGCAGGCTGATCCGCCCGGCCATGTCGACGGCCCGCAGCTTGTTGCGCAGGTTGCGGACGTAGCGCCCGACGATCGGGCGCACGGCGGCATTGGCGACGGTGGTGAGCGTGCGCTCGTACTCCTGCATCTCGGGCAGCACCTCGTGGCTGAGCGAGACAGGGGTGTCGGGCATGACTTCGGCGGCGATCTCGCGCACCCGAAGTTCGTGCGCGCCGTTGAGATAGGCGTTCATCAGCGACACGGTGAGCGCTTCCACGCCCCGCGCCTTCAGCGCCGCGAGCCGGGCGCGGATGTCGGCATCGTCGACGGGGCGCAGCTCGTTCCCGCGCGCGTCCATCCGCCCGGCGATCTCAAGCGTGTCCTCGAGGCGGGCCAGCGGTTCGGGTTTGGGCCAGATGATCCAGCCTGCGAGCCCTCCCGGCACATAGGAGCGCGCAATCTGCATTATCTGGCGATAGCCTCGAGTCACCACCAGGCCGACGCGCGCGCCCTTGCCTTCCAGCACCGCATTGGTCGCAACCGTGGTGCCATGGAGCAGCAGCTGGACCTTGTCCGGGCCTATACCGGCACTGGCGCATACCGCGTGAACCCCGGTGAGGATGCCGATCGAGCTGTCCGCCGGCGTCGAGGGCGTCTTGTGCCGCCAGAACCCGCCGGTCGTCTCGTCAAGCAGCAGGAGGTCGGTGAAAGTGCCGCCGACGTCGATGCCAAGCCGATAGGCCATGGTGATAAATCCTTACGCCGCGAGAGGTGGAAAAGGGCCGACTTTGCCAAGCCGGCCGGGAAGCGGTTTGCCGAGCACGCCCGACAGCCAGCCGGCGCTCTCGATCAGCCGGGACAAGTCGAGCCCGGTCGCGATCCCCGAGCGGTGAAGCAGGTAGGCGACATCCTCGGTGGCGACATTGCCCGTCGCCCCGGGCGCGAACGGACACCCGCCCGAACCGCCGATCGAGGCGTCGATCACCCTGACGCCGGCCCCGATCGCCGCCCAGACATTGGCGATGCCGGTGCCGCGGGTGTCGTGGAGGTGAATGCGCAGCGGCAAGGGCGCGATCGCCTCGGCGACCCGCCCGACCAGCTCGGCGACCTGGGCCGGCACGGCCACCCCGATGGTATCGGCCAGCGCGATCTCGACCGGCTGCGCATCCGCAGCGCGCTTCGCCATGTCGATGACGCGGCCGGGCGGCACCTCGCCCTCGAACGGACAGCCAAAGCTGGCGCCGATGGTGATCTGCCCGGTGCGGCCGGCGTCCCGCGCTTGCCGCACGATGGCGCCGGCGACATCGACGGACTCGGCCGCGGTCTGCTTCTGGTTGCGCTGCGCGAAGCTGTCGCTGGCGATGCACACGGCGCCGAGCTGGTCGATACGCGTGGCCAGCGCGCGCGCCGCGCCGCGGGTGTTGAGCACCAGGCCGATGTAAATCACGTCGTTGCGTTCGGGCAGCCCCGCCGCCACCGCCGCGGCGTCCGCCATTTGCGGCACCCGCGCCGGATTGACGAAGCTGGCCACCTCTATCCGCCGCGCGCCCGCCGCCAGCGCCTGCTCGATCAAGGCGAGCTTATCCGCGGTGGAAACGATCGCAGCCTCGTTCTGCAACCCATCGCGCGGACTGACTTCCAC
>CAXTOI010000060.1:0-10395 GCA_964245645.1 uncultured Novosphingobium sp.
GCCTTGCAACGCGGCGGTGCTGGCCAGCGCCATGCGCGCGACGCTGCTGGGGGCGGCGCAATAGTAATCGGCGGTCCATTCGATCAGCCGGCGCAGCGGGGCGGCGAGCGGCGGGACCGGCACGACGGCAAGCAGCGAGCGGAGACGCGCGTCGGCGACTTCTTCGCCGGGCAAGCGCTCCGGCTCCCAGACGATGCCGAGGATCTGGCGCGGCCCCAGCGGTGCCACGACGACCGAGCCGGGCACGACCTCCATTCCCGGCGGGACCCGGTAATCGAGCACTCCCAGCGCGGCGTTGAAGACAAGCAGGCGGACACGTTGCATCGCCGCCATATAGGCATCGAAACCGGTGAGGGCGACAGGGCTTGGTCGAACGAGCAAGCGTGCTTATAGGCGAGGCTGAATTCGCCGCCCTAACCGGGACATATTCATGAAATTCTTTGTCGATACCGCCGATACCGCCGATATCGCCGACATGGCCGCTACCGGGTTGCTCGATGGCGTGACCACCAATCCCTCGCTGATCGCCAAGTCGGGGCGCGACTTCAAGGAAGTGGTCGGGGAAATCTGCCGGCTGGTCGATGGGCCGGTGAGCGCTGAAGTGGTCTCGCTTGACCATGCCGGGATGATGCGCGAGGCGGAGATCCTGCGCAGGATTGCCGGCAATGTCTGTGTCAAGGTGCCGTTGACCATCGACGGGCTCAAGACCTGCCGGACACTGACCGGCGACGGCACGCTGGTCAATGTGACGCTGTGTTTTTCGGCGAATCAGGCGCTGCTGGCGGCCAAGGCGGGGGCCAGCTTCGTCTCGCCGTTTGTCGGGCGGCTCGATGACAATGGCTCTGACGGGTTGGACCTGATCCGCGACATCCGGCTGATCTACGACAATTATGCCTTCGCGACCGAGATTCTCGTCGCCAGTGTGCGCCATGGCATGCATGTGCTGGAGAGCGCGAAGATCGGCGCCGATGTAATGACCGCGCCGCCTTCGGTGATCCGCGGATTGTTCAAGCATGTCTTGACCGACAAGGGGATCGAGGGGATCATGGCGGATTGGGCGAAGACCGGGCAGAGCATCTAAAGAAAGCAACTGCTTCTCCTGCGGATTTTCAAATGGCTGATGAAACCCCTCTCGATCGCTTCAAGAACGTGCTGACCGGCGCGGCGCGGGCGGTTGCGCAGGAGCCGGAGATCGAGGTTTCGTGGACCGCCGATGCGCCCAGCCAATCGGGCAAGACATTCCGCGTGCCGATGCCCGGGCGCAGCTTGCCGCGCGACGCGGCAATGGCGGCGCGCGGGCATGCCGACAGCTTTGCGCTGCGGCTGCGCCATCACGACGACGCCATGCACGCCCGGTTTGCGCCATCCGAGCCGATGGCGCGCGCCTGCTACGATGCGGTCGAGGCGGTGCGGTACGAAGCGCTGGGGGCGCGTGCCTATGCCGGGATGCGCGGCAATCTGGGCGCCGCGCTCGACCAGGGCATCGCCGGCGATCCGATAACCCGCGCCGCCAACGTGACCGAGGTGCCGATGCAGTCGGCGCTGGCGCTCCTGCTGCGCGAGCGGCTGACCGGCCAGCCGGTGCCGCCGGCTGCGCGCGCGGGGGTGGACATGCTGCGCCCGTGGATCGCCGAACGTGCGGACAGCGATTTCGCGGCGCTGGAAGGCGCGCTGGATAATCAGCAGGCGTTTCGCAAGAAGGCGCTGGAGATGCTCGCCCATCTCGAACTGACCCGCAGCGACCCCATCGACCAGCCGCCCGAGGACAGCGAGGACCAGGACAGCGAGGAGGAAACCGAGGAAGAGCAGGACGGCAGCGACGAGGGGCAGCAGGAGCAGCCGGCGGAAACCGAAACGCGCGGTGCCGAAGGCGAAGATGCCGGCGAGAGCGAAACCGAAAGCGAGACCGGCGAAGACGACGGCGATGCGGACGACGGCGAAGAGGGCGAGGAAGGCATGCTGCCGGTGCGCCCCAATCGGCCATGGACCGATTTGCCGGGCACCTTCGACTACAAGGTGTGGACCGAGAAATTCGACGAGGAGATCAGCGCCGGCGAATTATGCGACGATGAGGAACTGACGCGGTTGCGCGCCTATCTCGATGCGCAGTTGAAGGGCTTGCAGGGTATCGTCACCAAACTGGCCAACCGCCTGCAGCGGCGGCTGATGGCGCAGCAGAACCGCAGCTGGGATTTCGACCAGGAAGAAGGGCTGCTCGATGCCGCGCGGCTGGCGCGGGTGGTGGTCTCGCCCGGGCAATCGCTATCGTACAAGATCGAGCGCGACATCGAGTTCAAGGATACCGTGGTCACGCTGCTGATCGACAATTCGGGATCGATGCGCGGGCGGCCGATCTCGATCGCCGCAATCAGCGCCGACGTGCTGGCGCGCACGCTGGAACGCTGCGGGGTCAAGACCGAGATCCTGGGCTTCACCACCCGCGCCTGGAAAGGCGGCCAGTCGCGCGAGACCTGGCTGGGCGGCGGCAAGCCGGCGCAGCCAGGGCGGCTGAACGATCTGCGCCATATCGTCTACAAACAGGCCGATGAGCCGTACCGCCGGGGCCGCAAGAGCCTGGGGCTGATGATGCGCGAAGGGCTGCTGAAGGAAAACATCGATGGCGAGGCGCTGTTGTGGGCGCATGGCCGGTTGCTGGCGCGCAGCGAAGACCGCCGCATCCTGATGGTCATTTCGGACGGCGCGCCGGTCGATGATTCCACGCTCAGCGTCAACAGCGCCGGCTATCTGGAGCAGCACCTGCGCAAGGTGATCGAATGGATCGAGCGCCAGTCGCCGGTGCAACTGGTGGCGATCGGCATCGGCCATGACGTGACGCGGTATTACCGGCGGGCGGTGACGATCATGGATGTGGAGCAACTGGGCGGCACGATGATCGAGCAGCTGGCTGGGTTGTTTGAGGATGATTGACGGTGGGATGGTATTCGGTTGATTGGCTGAGATTGGTGGGCAGGGAAAACGGCAAAGCCGTCTCGGGTGTCCAGCCGATCGATCAATGTGGCTAACGCTTTATCCATCGCGGCAATATGCCTTCGCCGCGTATCTCCGCAAGTGGGCGGAAGCACTTCTGATCCGTTTTAAGCGTGCTAAAGAGGATAGGCGCGGTTAGGCCTTGACCCGCTTAGCGGTCTGCGGGCCATTGCTGAGCTGCATGAAGAACGCGCAGGATCAGAACAGTCTTGGGGTTTTCCTCATAAACTATGATGTAGTTTGCTCGCACAAGCATTTCGCGTGTACCCGCCACTCTGCCGAGTCGATACATTCTCGGGTATTCTGGTAGCTTGGCAGTCTTGGCCACGATATCATTCATGACCCGCTGCGCAGCGTAAGGATCGTGATCCGAGATATAATCAACAATCGCCAGAAGGTCACTTCGCGCTGCCTCGTGCCATTCAAGCTCGGGCACGACGCTTCCTGTCGATCAAGGCCCGCGCTTCGCTCATGACCTGCTGATGCGGAACGCTAGGCCGAGGATCGACCATGGCCTCGTGAACCTTGTCGCGGAACCATGCATCATGGACTTCCGGGTCTGTGGTCACGCCGACCGGCAAGCCACCTTCGTTGATCACGCGGGTCAGGAACATGCGAACTGCCTCAGGAACAGAGAGACCGAAATTGGCGAGCGTTTCCGTTGCCTCGGTCTTCAGCTTGTCATCGATTCGAATATGCAGCATCGAGGTCTGGGCGGCCATCAGCGGTTCTCCGTCTGCCACCACAATGCATCTCAATTGAGATACGTTCAACTATGATCTGTGCAGGTGCCGTCTCCATGGTTACATCTCCGCTGATACGCTCCGCGGTACTGGCGCAGATGTCCCGCTCGCCCGAAACTTGACCGGCGCGCGCGGTTGCGTCAGTCGGCGCGGATGACCGCAACCGTGCCGCTGAAGCTGTTCAACAGCCTGACCCGCCGGCTGGAAGAGTTCCAGCCCGTCCACCCCGGCGAGGCGCGCGTCTATTCCTGCGGGCCGACGGTCTATAATTACCCGCATATTGGCAATATGCGCGCTTATGTCTGCGCCGATGTGCTGGGGCGAGTGCTGAGCTACAAGGGCTACACGCTCACCCATGTCATCAATATCACCGATGTCGGCCATCTGACCGATGATGCCGATGCCGGCGAGGACAAGCTGGAACAGGCCGCCAAGGCCAATGCGCAATCGATATGGGACATCGCGGCGCATTATACCCGGGCCTATTGGGACGACATCGCCGCGCTGAATATCCGCCAGCCGGCGGCATGGTCGATCGCGACGAACTATGTGCCGCAGATGATCGCATTTGCCGCACGGATTGCGCCGGCGCATTGCTACGAGCTGGACAGCGGGCTTTATTTCGACGTGGCCACGGTTGCGGATTATGGGCGGCTGGCGCGCAGCCGGGACGATACCGTCCGCGAGGGGCGCATCGATCCGGTGGCCGGCAAGCGGCACCCGGAGGATTTCGCGATCTGGCGCAAGACGCCGTCGGGCGAGACGAGGGCGATGGAATGGGACTCGCCATGGGGCCGGGGCGCGCCGGGGTGGCATCTGGAATGCTCGGTGATGTCGCAGACGTTGCTGGGTTTTCCCTTCGATATCCATACCGGCGGGATCGATCATCGCGAAATTCATCATCCCAACGAGATCGCGCAGAACCAGGCGTTCTGCGGCTGCGGCAGCCTGGACGTGGCCGCGCATTCGGGGGCGCGCATCTGGGTGCATAATAATTTTCTGGTCGAGCGGCGAGACAGTGGTTCGGCGGGGAAGATGAGCAAATCTTCGGGCGAGTTCCTGCGCCTGCAATTGCTGATCGATCGCGGCTTTCACCCGCTGGCGTATCGCCTGATGTGTCTTCAGGCGCATTATCGCAGCGAGCTGGAGTTTTCGTGGGAGGGGCTGGGCGCGGCGCTGACGCGGTTGAAGCGGCTGGTGATGGCAGTGGCGCAATTGCGCGCAGCGGCGTTACCGGCTGCGACGCCGGGGCCACGGTTTGCCGGGTTGCTCGCGCGGTTCGATGCGGCGATCTGCGACGATCTCAACACGCCGGTGGCGCTGACCGTGCTGGATGATGTGCTGGCGCTGAAGAAAGTCGATGCCGGGGAAAAGCTGGCGGCGGTGGCGGTGATCGACGCGGTGCTGGGGCTCGATCTGCCGGCGCTGGAGCGCGCCGCATTGCGCATCCGGCCGGTGGCGGCGACGATTGCCGAACCCGAGATTGCCGCGGTGCTGGCGGCGCGCAGGGAAGCGCGGGCGGCCAGGGATTTCGTGGCCTCCGATGCGCTGCGTGGGACGCTGGCGGCGCAGGGGGTCGATGTGATGGACGGAGACCCGTCGGAGTGGGAATGGCGGACGGGGTGAGGTTTGCCCTCGGGGGGTGACGACGCCAGCGTCGATCTGGGCGAAGATATCAATTACGGCGCGGCCAAGGACCTGCAGCTGACCATGGTACTGCCGCTGCACCAGGAGACCGGCGCGCCGCTGGATGTGGGCGCGGTGGAGCTGGGGGCAAAGTATCGCTTTCTCCATCAGCGGGCGGGCAAGCTGTCGGTCGATGCCAGCTTTTTTCCCACCGTGATCCTGCCCACCGCGCGCGGCGCGAGCCGGGCGTAATGGCTGCTGCCGCTATGGTTGCAACGCGATTTCGGGCCATGGAGCGTGTTCGGCGGCGGCGGTTACACGTTGAATCCGGGGCGCATAAACCGCAATTTTCCGGCATTCGGCGTGGTGGTCGCGCGTACCGTGACGCCGGGGTGGCAGCTGGGGCTGGAGTTGAACCGGCAGGGAGCGACCGCGATGGGCGGCCGCAGGGTGACCGTGCTCGATTTCGGCAGCACGGTGCATATCAAGGGGCCATTCTCGTGGCTGGCGGCGCTGGGGCAGGGCGTGGATCGGCGACAGGCGGTGTTTTATACGTCGCTGAAGCTGGATTTGTAATTTCTCCCCCGTTGCGGGCAAGGATTTACAGGAACGCCTTCACGTCGGCGATGAACCGATCGAACTGGTCATGGTGCAGCCAATGCCCGGCTTGCTCGTATTCGATCACCCGCGCGGTCTTGAAGTAGCCGATCCTGCCGTCGCGCTCGGGGTTCACCGCGAAGCTGTCGGCACCATAAAACAGCAGCATCGGGCAAGTGATCGCCCGCCACAGCGCATGCACTTCGGCCTCGGGAAATTCGGCGACGCCCCAGACGTTGAGGTAATTGTCGAACTTCCAGCTATATGTGCCGTCTTCGTTGCGGCTGACCGCGTGCAGGGTGAGCGCGCGGGCGCGTTCGTCGGTGAGGTAGGCGTTTTCTTCCTTCATGCGCGCATAGGCCGCCGCGATCGAGGGATAGCGGCGCGGCATGCGGCCGGCGGCCTTGCGCTTGTCGGCGATCCATTCGCGCAGGCGCTCGCCGTAGGAAATCGCTTTGCCGGGCGCTGCAGGCGACATGCCCAGCCCCTCGATATTGACCAGCTTGGCGACCTTATCGGGATACAGCCCGGTGTAGCGCGTGGCGATGTTGCCGCCCAGCGAGTGCGAGATGATCGACACCTGGGCATAGCCCAGCGACTGGACCAGTTGCGCAAAGTCGTAGACGAAGGCGAACATCGAATAATCGCCGTCGGGCGACCAGGCGCTGTCGCCATGACCGCGCAGATCGGGAGCGATGACGTGCCAGTCGTGGCGCAGTTCCTCGGCCACCCAGTCCCAACTGCGGCAATGATCGCGGCCGCCGTGCTGCAGGATCAATGGCGGCGCCTCGGGATTGCCCCAGTCGACATAATTCAGCCGCAGCCGCTGCGAGATGAAGCTGTGCGATGTCGGGCCTGCCACGGTGCTCAAGGGTGCATTGCTCATGGGCCCCGCATGCTGGTCGCCGTCGCCAAGGTCAAGGCGGGACTGGTTTTATCGCCAGGGAAACCTTATCTCGATTGCCGCAAAGGAGTTGATTTGATGACTGTTCACACCACCCGCCAGCTGATCATCGGTTCGGGACCTGCCGGCCTGTCGGCGGCGATCTATGGCGCGCGGGCGGGGATGCAGCCGATCGTGGTGCAGGGGCTGCAACCCGGCGGGCAGTTGACGATCACCACCGATGTCGAGAATTATCCCGGCTTTCGCGACGTTATCCAGGGCCCGTGGCTGATGCAGGAAATGCAGGCGCAGGCAGAGCATGTCGGCACGCGGATGCTGTGGGACACGATCGTCTCGGTCGATGTGGCAAGCTATCCGTTTCGCGCTTATGGCGACAGCGGCGATATCTACGAAGGCGACACGCTGGTGATCGCCACCGGGGCGCAGGCCAAGTGGTTGGGCGTGCCGGGCGAGCAGGAGCTATCGGGCAAGGGCGTGTCCGCGTGTGCGACCTGCGATGGCTTCTTCTATCGCGGCAAGAAGGTGGTGGTGATCGGCGGCGGCAATACCGCGGTCGAGGAAGCGTTGTACCTGACTAACCATTCGCAGGACGTGACGCTGATTCACCGCCGCGATACGCTGCGCGCCGAGCGCATTCTCCAGGACCGGCTGGCCGCACATCCGCATATCAAGGTGCTGTGGAACCAGGCGGTGGATCATTTCGTCGGGGATGCGGCGCAGGGGCTTACCGGGGTGGCATTGACCGATACTGTCACCGGCAAGAAAGCCGTCGAGCCGACGCAGGGCGCGTTCGTGGCGATCGGCCATGCGCCCGCGACCGAATTGTTCAAGGACACGCTGGAGCTGGACGAAAACGGCTATATTCTGGTCCAGCCGGGAACGCCCAAGACCGCGATTCCCGGCGTATTCGCCTGCGGCGACGTGATGGACCATGTCTATCGCCAGGCGGTGACGGCAGCGGGTACGGGCTGCATGGCCGCGCTCGATGCGGAGCGTTTCGTGGCGGCGCGAGACTTTTCTGCGGGCAAGACCGACAGGCCGGTCGAGGCGGATGCGGCGAACTGGTGATCGGGCGGGGCCTAACCAGGAGGAGAGAGCCCACTCTCGCTATAGAGTATGGGCTATCGTGTCACGACGTCTGGCCTCGACAAAGCGCAGCAGCGAGCCATATGTGTCGAGCAACTCGCCATCGACGTCGTCATCGTCGATAACGATGTTCAGGCGGTCTTCGATCTCGGTCAGCAGTCCGGCGACGGCCATGGAATCAAGCTCGGGCAAGTGACCGAACAGGCCCGTCCGCGCAGTGAAATTAGCGACTTGCCGGGGTTCGAGCCCGATCACGTCGCCCAATATCTGCCGCAGCAACTGGTCGGTGGTGATATTCATGAGCGTCTTCGAACCTTCCCGCGCCGCGATGCCGGCCAAGGGCAGCTTGCACCGGTGTTTAGAATCTTTGCGACTTACGTCGGGCGGCTTGCACCGTCTTACTGGGAAAGACTCTAGACACGGTTGCCCCGCACGGCAAGCTTGAGCTGGCGAGGTTGGCAACATCGGCGGGTCGTGCGGCTTGCGCTGGCCGACGATCGTGGTGATAGGTGGCCGGTTCAAGCCTGCGTTCGGAGCCTGCCTATCTTGCCTGCCGCCCTCGATGATGTGATCCGGCCGCTCGACCACCTGGCCTTGCGGGGCAGGGCCAACGCACCCGCGCTGGTGCTGCGGGGCGAGGTGCTCGACTATGCCGAGCTGGAAGCGCGGGTGGCGCGGCTGGGCGGGTGGTTGCGCGAGCGGGTGCGCGAGCCCGGCGCGCGGGTTGCGAGCTGGGCGGCCAAGGGCGAACTGACTTGCCTGCTGCCGCTGGCGGCGGCGCGCGCGGGGCTGGTGCATGTGCCGATCAATCCCTTGCTCAAGCGCGCGCAACTTGCGCATATCCTGGGCGATAGCGGGGCGCGGCTGCTGATGGGCACGGCAGCGCGGCTGGAAACGCTGGCCGCGGGCGATGTGCCCGCCGATTGTGCGGTGGTGGAGGAGGCAGCGGCGCTGGCGGCGGCATCTCAGGCGCGCGGGCTACCGCCGTTCGGTGCCGATCCAGCCGGGCTGGCGGCGATCCTCTACACCAGCGGATCGACCGGCAAGGCCAAGGGGGTGATGCTGAGCCATGCCAATCTGTGGCTGGGGGCGCAAAGCGTGGCCGGCTATCTGGGCCTGGCTAGCGATGACCGGGCGCTGGCGGTGCTGCCGCTGAGCTTCGATTATGGGCAGAACCAGCTGCTTTCGAGCTGGTATGCCGGGGGCAGCGTGGCCCCGCTCGATTATCTGGTGCCGCGTGACGTGGTCAAGGCGGTCGAACGTCATGGCATCACCACCTTGGCCGCGGTGCCGCCGCTGTGGGTGCAACTGGCGGATATAGACTGGCCCGCCGGGACTGCTGCGCGGCTGCGGCGGTTGACCAATACTGGTGGGGCGCTGACGGTCGATCTGGTGCGGCGGTTACGCGCGCAGTTCCCGGCGGCGCGGCTGTTTGCGATGTATGGACTGACCGAGGCGTTTCGTTCGACCTATCTCGATCCCGCATTGATCGACCGCCATCCGGGCTCGATCGGCAAGGCGATCCCGCACGCCGAAGTGCTGGTGATCGGCGATGATGGCGAAGTGACGGCCGATGACGAGGAAGGCGAGCTGGTGCATTGCGGACCGCTGGTGGCGCAGGGCTATTGGCGCGACCCGGCGCGTACCGCCGAGCGGTTTCGCCCGGCACCGGCTGCCTCGCGGCATGGCGGCATGGCGGTGTGGTCGGGCGATCGGGTGAGGCGCGACGGCAACGGCCTGCTGAGCTTTGTCGGCCGCCGCGATGCGATGATCAAGAGCGCGGGCAACCGCATCTCGCCGCAGGAGGTGGAGGACATGGCGCTGGCCACCGGGCTGGTGGTCGAAGCAGTAGCGCTAGGCGTGCCCGATCTGCGGCTGGGGCAAGCGGTGCATCTGGTGGTGCGGCGCGCTTCGGGGGTGGCGGCGGAGCTGGCGGAGGCGGAATTGCCGCTGCTGTTGCAGCGCGAATTGCCCAATTTCATGCAGCCGCGGGTCATCGAATGGCGTGAAACGCTGCCGCTGAGCGCCAATGGCAAGGTCGACCGCATCGCGCTTGCTGCGGCGATGGTGCTGCCAGAGACTTGAACGGCATGGCATTTTTTGCCATGCTCTTGCAGGAGGTGTCGGTCCATGGCGACGATGAATGTTTCTCTGCCCGATCCGATGCGCGATTATGTGCAGAACCGGATCGATAGCGGCCAATATGCCAGCGTGAGCGACTATGTGCGCGATCTGATCCGCCGCGATCAGAGCAGTGTCGGGGATGAGGAACGATGGTTGAAGGAGCTGGATGCCTCGATCGGGCAAAGCCTCGATGAGATGGCGGCGGGAGGAGGGCGCGATCTGGATGACGTCTGCAACGAAATTCTTGCCGACATCCGGAAAATTCCCGAGGGCAAACAGCATTGATGCGGTTGCGCCTGTCTACGCAGGCCATCCGCGATCTGCAGG